>NZ_QTLI01000017.1:0-3679 GCF_003434625.1 Parabacteroides sp. AM17-47 | reverse complement strand
TGAAGTTACGAAAAGAGTGTAATTTATTGGAAATGAGCATTGGGTAATCGCTCATAATAGTAATAGGTTACGAATTAGTTAGTTATCTACTGCATTATTCTTCTGTGCGTTGCGTAACCTTCAAAGAACTCTTCGTATGCAAAAGTAACAATAAAACGGGAGATTTAGAAATGAATCTCCTGATTTTTTCTTCTCACACAAGTTTTTCCGTAAAAGCGATTTTATCCGTCAGCACACCATCGCCCAAAAAGATTTTGAACGAACGTGTGCCGACTGCCGCATAAGCGGAGAAAAGGGCTTTGCCTCACGCCTAAACAATAGTTTAGACTGATGAGACAAGGCCCCTTTCTTTTGTGCTTATGCCAAAGAGGTGCTTTTACGGGGTTTTGACGATTTTTCTTTTTTCGTTGTCCTTTTGAGCCGGAAGCGGAAAGCCGTGTATGACCGCACATTCCATAAATGGAACAAGCCGTCACTCACGGCAGACAAACCGGGAAGAATGATTTTATCCATCCGACCAAACACGTTTGGCCAAACAGATAAAAACATACTTCCTTGCCGATGGTTTGCTCGGTTTCACGCTACCGGCTATGTTCTTTTCTGTTGGGGATGTCTTTTTCACGGATTTCTCTTTTGAAGTTTTCCTGTCTAATCTGCCTCCACTTCCGTTTACCTCCATTTTCGCGCCTTTCAGTGAGCCGCATCAGGCAGTCATTTTCGTGCTGGGTGCAAAGGTAACTCCGGGATTGTACGGGAAAGCAAGGTCAAGCCTCCTGTTTTCTGGAAAAATCTCCAGCCTTTCGGGTAGTATTTTTCCGAAAAACCTTGCATTCCCTAATCCCTACCTTTTTAAGCACCCGAAACGAAAACGACCGATGCGACAGAAAGACGCATTAAAAAAAATGTCGGATAAACGAGAAGCAGATAAGATAGTTTGAAACTCAACTCCCTCAGCTCTTGAATCCGCATTAAAAAACAAAAAATCAAAAACAAAACGGATATGAGAACGGCAATAGCAACAAAATTCGTGGCATGGGAAGTACCAAGTTTGGAGAACCTGCAAGGCAGCAAGGTGTACGGACTTCGCACCAAACTGAACAATGGTGAGAAATTGAGCCGAGAGGAAAAGGATTGGCTTACACGCAACGTGAACAGCAACACCTATTTCAAGAGCGCAGTACCCTTGCAAGGTTGGATGTTTGACTTTTCCGACATTCTCCGAACCTACATTGTAAAGCAGTATGGACATTGGGCGGAATACAAGGCTACCGACAAGACCGCACTCCGCAGTTTCCTATACGGCAGGATAGACAGCATCGTGGAACTTAACAAATGATACGGCTATGACAGCAACGGTAAATTTCAGACAAATGGCGCAATACATAGGGCTTGCGATATGCACCCTAATCATGCGCACCGCCTTTTGGGTGTCCGGCATCCTTTGGTACATCGTCAGAGAGATAATAAACGGAGTGTTCCGAGTGGCAATAGGGGTAATCGTGGCTATTCTTTCCGTTATCCTGTTCTTCGGCTTCATTCTTTGGTTATTCACCCTTTAATCCCTACCGACATGGCAAAGAGAAGAAGCAAGACAGTGGAGCAACAATGCAGATACTACGAGGTGGGCAACATCTTCGAGTACATGGTGGAAACATACCTCAACGGCAATATGTCCGTGTTCCGTGGACTCTACCACGAACTGAACAAGGACGCACGGAAGGACTTTATAGACTTCCTATTGAGCGAGGTTGAGCCGATTTATTGGAGGGAGATTTTGAAACATACTATTTGACAACTCATAAAAACGACAGCGATATGAAAGGAACAGACCATTTCAAGAGAACGATACAGATGTATTTGGAACAACGTGCGGAGGAAGACACGCTCTTTGCGAAGAACTACCGCAATCCAGCCAAGAACATTGACGATTGCGTAACCTACATTCTGAACTATGTGCAGAAAAGCGGTTGTAACGGCTTCACGGACGGAGAGATATACGGACAAGCAGTACACTACTATGACGAGAACGAGATTGAGGTGGGCAAGCCTATCCAATGCCAAGTGGCGGTGAACCACATTGTGGAACTCACGGCAGAGGAAAAAGCAGAAGCACGTCAGCAGGCAGTCCGCAGATACCAAGACGAGGAACTCCGCAAGTTGCAGAACCGCACCAAGCCGACAAAGGCGAAAACAGAAACCCAAGTTCAACCCTCATTATTTGATTTTGGCTTATGAAACCGAGAAACAAATTTGAAAAAGCAGTTCTTGCCCAAAGCAAGAAACTACGCCCGATAACCCCGATACAGATAAATTGGGCATTCCGTAATTGCGTGGAGCATTATGCACACCGCTTGCCGAAAGGTCGTACCACTTGTATGGATTGCGGTCATAGTTGGGTAATGACGGAGCAGACCGAGCATTGTACGTGTCCCGAATGTGGAGCAAGTTTGAAAGTCTGCCTCACCTATCAGCGCAAGGTAAGACAAAAGCAGTATTTCACAACCCTTACCACAAGCGGAGAATACCAAGTGCTACGAATGTTCTTGCTTGTCGTGGGTATGGAGAAAGGGGTTAATGCCAAGTCCTATGCCCTTGAAATCGGGCAGTATTGGTGGAATGAACAAGGGCGTAAGGCTGTTGTTGCCATTCCACGCACATTGGGATGCTACATCGACACGTTCTCATTCGCTTCTCCTTTTGCTATCCGCAATGACAATGAAGCGTACCGCCATATCTCATATTCCCCGATATATCCAAGATATAAGGTGTTGCCGACGCTCCGCAGAAACGGCTTTAACGGCAATTTCCACGACATTGTACCCACCAAACTAATACCGGCATTATTGTCGGACAGCCGTGCGGAAACGCTGTTGAAGGCAGGGCAATATCCCATGTTGCGCTACTATCTGTACCACTCTTTCAATATTGGAGAGTATTGGGCTTCAATCAAGATATGTATCCGCAACGGCTATACTATTGAGGACGGCTCAATGTGGCGTGACACCATAGACCTCCTGCGTCATTTCGGCAAGGACACAAACAGCCCGAAATACGTTTGCCCTGCCGACCTCAAAGTTGAACACGACAAGTTGGTGGCAAAGCGCAACCTGCAAAGGAAACATGAGCGGACTGAACAGCAACGCAGGAAAGCGATTGAGGACGAGAAACAATATCTGAAAGCTAAGGGCATATTCTTCGGACTTGCCTTTACCGACAGCCTTATTTGCGTCAAAGTCATAGAGAGCGTGGAAGAAATGGCAGAGGAAGGAAGGACGATGCACCATTGTGTGGGCGGTTACCACAAACGAAAAGACTCCCTTATCCTATCCGCCACCATTGACGGAAAACGAATTGAAACGATAGAGGTGTCACTAAAAACTTTTGAGGTGGTGCAGTGTCGTGGCGTATGCAACGAGAACTCCGAATACCACGACCGCATCATCGCCCTTGTGAACAAGAACGCCAACCTTATCCGCCAGCGGATGAAAGCGGCATAATATCGACATCTAACAACTAACATTATGGAAGTAAGATTTGAAAGCATGGTTTTCCTATGGGATGATAAAATCCCCACGATGTTCCTTGAATTTATGAACCTCCTCACTCTTTGTCAGAGTGAGGAGCAATTAAGGGCGAGCGTCAAGGACTTTGCCGAGAAACACGAACTTGACAAGTTCTT
>NZ_QTLI01000016.1:25308-147647 GCF_003434625.1 Parabacteroides sp. AM17-47 | reverse complement strand
ATCCCGAAGTTACAGGGTCAATTTGCCTAGTTCCTTAACCGTGAGTCACTCGAGCGCCTCAGTATTCTCAACCCGACCACGTGTGTCCGTTTACGGTACGGGTGCCGCATGGATAAGTTTAGCGGATTTTCTTGGGAGCATGGTTACGTCCATATTACCTCGTACAAGTACTCGGTATACTGTCAGGTTCGACTCTCCCCGCGGATTTGCCTACGGGAATCAATATCTACACCCTTCAACCGGCTATTCCGTCAGCCGGCAGGACTGTCACTTCTCCGTCTCCACGTCACTCCATGAGGCAGTATGGGAATATTAACCCATTCTTCCATCGGCGGCGCCGTTCGGCTTTGCCTTAGGTCCCGACTCACCCTGATCCGATTAGCGTTGATCAGGAAACCTTGGTCTTTCGGCGGGGGGGTTTCTCGCCCCCCTTATCGTTACTCATACCTACATTTGCTTTTCCATGCGCTCCAACAAGGGTCATCCCTCATCTTCGACGCCGCATGGAATGCTCCCCTACCATGTCTTACGACATCCACGGCTTCGGCAGATCGTTTATGCCCGATTATTATCCACGCCAGATCGCTCGACTAGTGAGCTGTTACGCACTCTTTAAATGAATGGCTGCTTCCAAGCCAACATCCTAGCTGTCTCTGCGATCCGACCTCGTTAGTTCAACTCAACGATCATTTGGGGGCCTTAGCCGGTGGTCTGGATTCTTCTCCTCTCGGACACGGACCTTAGCACCCGCGCCCTCACTCCCTGTAAATATATATCGCGCATTCGGAGTTTATCTGGACTTGATAGGCGGTGAAGCCCTCGCATCCAATCAGTCGCTCTACCTCACGATATACTATAAAGAGGCTGCACCTAAATGCATTTCGGGGAGTACGAGCTATCTCCGAGTTTGATTAGCCTTTCACCCCTACCCTCAGCTCATTGGAAAGCTTTTCAACGCTTACCCATCCGGTCCTCCAGTTGGTGTTACCCAACCTTCAACCTGGCCAAGGGTAGATCACTCGGTTTCGCGTCTACCCCCCCCGACTGGCCGCCCTCTTCAGACTCGCTTTCGCTTCGGCTCCGTACCTTAGGTACTTAACCTTGCCGGGGAAGGTAACTCGTAGGTTCATTATGCAAAAGGCACGCCGTCACATATTGCTATGCTCCGACCGCTTGTAGGCAGACGGGTTCAGGGTCTATTTCACTCCCCTGCTCGGGGTTCTTTTCACCTTTCCCTCACGGTA
This sequence comes from Parabacteroides sp. AM17-47, assembly GCF_003434625.1. Taxonomy (NCBI): domain Bacteria; kingdom Pseudomonadati; phylum Bacteroidota; class Bacteroidia; order Bacteroidales; family Tannerellaceae; genus Parabacteroides; species Parabacteroides sp. AM17-47. Next base: position 146,403 of record NZ_QTLI01000016.1, on the reverse strand, counting down.
CTGGTTCGCTATCGGTCTCTCGGGAGTATTTAGCCTTACGGGATGGGCCCCGCTGTTTCACGCAAGATTTCTCGTGCCCCGCGCTACTCAGGATGCCACTAGGCTTCGGCAGGCAGTCGTGTACGGGACTATCACCCTCTACGGTCGCCCTTTCCAAGGCGTTCCACTTGCCATCCTCTTGCCACGTCGTGGTCCTACAACCCCCGTGTCGCCTAGACGACATGGGTTTGGGCTCTTCCGTGTTCGCTCGCCACTACTTACGGAATCATTGTTTATTTTCTCCTCCTATGGGTACTTAGATGTTTCAGTTCCCCACGTTCGCCTCCCTTACGGGATGACAGGCCTTCAGCCTGCCGGGTTGCCCCATTCGGATATCCCGGGATCAAGGGCTATTTGCGCCTCCCCCGGGCTTTTCGCAGCTTATCACGTCCTTCGTCGCCTCCGAGAGCCAAGGCATCCACCGTCTGCCCTTGCTTACTTTCTCTCACCTCGTACATACGTACGGGTTGATATATCTTAAGCTCGCTCTACTTGTTTCTTCTTTTTGATGTCCAACATGTCAAAGATCCTCTTTCCCTCGCGGGATATGTGGAGAATAACGGATTCGAACCGTTGACCCTCTGCGTGCAAGGCAGATGCTCTAGCCAGCTGAGCTAATCCCCCTCATTCGGAGTAGTCCCAGGCAGAGTTGAACTGCCGACCTCTACATTATCAGTGTAGCGCTCTAACCAACTGAGCTATAGGACTGTCAACTTTGCCAAGACTTACGTCCCAGCGTCATTTTTCTCTCTTTAGACCGGCCTCCCGGTACGTAAGATCTATATATAAACATAATCTCAACAGCAGCACAAGGCGATCGATACCTCGTATGACCTCGGTACGGAATCCTAAAGCTCCAGAAAGGAGGTGTTCCAGCCGCACCTTCCGGTACGGCTACCTTGTTACGACTTAGCCCCAGTCACCAGTTTTACCCTAGGCCGATCCTTTCGGTTACGGACTTCAGGTACCCCCGGCTCCCATGGCTTGACGGGCGGTGTGTACAAGGCCCGGGAACGTATTCACCGCGCCATGGCTGATGCGCGATTACTAGCGAATCCAGCTTCACGGAGTCGGGTTGCAGACTCCGATCCGAACTGAGACGTGGTTTGGGGATTCGCTCCCTGTCGCCAGGTGGCTTCCCTTTGTCCACGCCATTGTAACACGTGTGTCGCCCCGGATGTAAGGGCCGTGCTGATTTGACGTCATCCCCGCCTTCCTCGCAGCTTACGCTGGCAGTCCCACCAGAGTCCTCAGCTTTACCTGTTAGTAACTAGTGGCAAGGGTTGCGCTCGTTATGGCACTTAAGCCGACACCTCACGGCACGAGCTGACGACAACCATGCAGCACCTCGCAAACGGCTATTGCTAGAAAAGGTGTTTCCACCTCGGTCCGAATGCGTTCAAACCCGGGTAAGGTTCCTCGCGTATCATCGAATTAAACCACATGTTCCTCCGCTTGTGCGGGCCCCCGTCAATTCCTTTGAGTTTCACCGTTGCCGGCGTACTCCCCAGGTGGATCACTTAACGCTTTCGCTGTGCCGCTTACACTGTATCGCAAACAGCTAGTGATCATCGTTTACTGCGTGGACTACCAGGGTATCTAATCCTGTTTGATCCCCACGCTTTCGTGCATCAGCGTCAGTCATGGCTTGGCAGGCTGCCTTCGCAATCGGGGTTCTGCGTGATATCTAAGCATTTCACCGCTACACCACGCATTCCGCCTGCCTCAAACATACTCAAGCCCCCCAGTTTCAACGGCAATTCTATGGTTGAGCCACAGACTTTCACCGCTGACTTAAAAGGCCGCCTACGCACCCTTTAAACCCAATAAATCCGGATAACGCTCGGATCCTCCGTATTACCGCGGCTGCTGGCACGGAGTTAGCCGATCCTTATTCATAAGGTACATACAAAACGGGACACGTCCCGCACTTTATTCCCTTATAAAAGAGGTTTACGATCCATAGAACCTTCATCCCTCACGCGACTTGGCTGGTTCAGGCTTACGCCCATTGACCAATATTCCTCACTGCTGCCTCCCGTAGGAGTTTGGTCCGTGTCTCAGTACCAATGTGGGGGACCTTCCTCTCAGAACCCCTATCCATCGTCGGTTTGGTGGGCCGTTACCCCGCCAACTGCCTAATGGAACGCATGCCTATCTATCAGCGATGAATCTTTAGCAAATATCCCCATGCGGGGCCCCTGCTTCATGCGGTATTAGTCCGACTTTCGCCGGGTTATCCCCCTCTGATAGGTAAGTTGCATACGCGTTACTCACCCGTGCGCCGGTCGCCACCCGGTATTGCTACCTGTGCTGCCCCTCGACTTGCATGTGTTAAGCCTGTCGCTAGCGTTCATCCTGAGCCAGGATCAAACTCTTCGTTGTTTAAATTGTTTTATTATCCTCGCTCCGGAATCCGTTATTGTAGTCCAAAGTCATACTTCTTTGACGGTATCAATCCGGAAAATTAATTTTCCTATACTTGTACTACTTGTTGAATTATGTAAATCTCTCAAAGAACTCTTTTGTCGCTTTCGTTTTGCGAACGTGGATGCAAAGATAAGTGTTTTTCTTTTAAACTTCCAAATTATTTCAGAACTTTTTTCAAGAAAAATTTGTTTCATTATTTCGGTATCGCCGTTCTCTCTCGAATGCGGGTGCAAAAGTAACGCTATAAAACATAACCTCCAAACATTTTCGGCATTATTTTTCAAGTTTTTTCTCATGGCTCAACAATCCTTACTTTTAATGTACGCACACGATAAAGGCACATATATTTATCTGTACTGATGTTGACAATATCTGGATGGGCATGGAAATAGGTTTCAAGTTTCAAGGTTTCATGAAACCTATATAATGTACGCACCGTGTGTGTGAAGAAAAAGGTTTCATGAAACCTTGAAACTTGAAACCTGCCTATAGTCATTTTTTAATTCGATACACGCATAAGCAAAGAAGAGCCATACGATAGACTTAATTCCTTCAAGCCAATGACTTAAATCAAAGAGCGCAAAGAGCTAAGTCATCAAGCGCAAAGACTCAACTTCTCATCCCCCAAGTTCCAAGTCCTTTATACACCTTAATCCACAACTAATTAAAAAATCTGATAACAGAACACGAATGTCCGCTCTCATCAGTCCGACACATTGAAGCGTATTCCCACGGGGTCATCATATTGTTTTTGCAGCTTATAAAGCTCGTCTCGCATGCGTTTCGTCACTGCCTCGTAACTGGGCTTACCGTAAAGGTTATTCATCTCGTGGGGATCTTCTTGGAGGTCGTAAAGCTCCCATACGTCGATGTCGTTGTAGAAATGGATCAATTTATAACGATCGTCACGTATGCCGTAATGACGCTTCACGGAATGCTCGGCGGGATACTCGTAGTAATGATAGTAAAGGGAGTTACGCCAGTTCTCCGGCCGCTCGCCTTTCAGCAAGGGAAGCAAGGACTCGCCTTGGATGTCGGCTGGGATGGGGGCTCCGGCCAGTTCCAAAAAAGTGGGGGCGTAATCAATATTCTGCACGAGCTGCGGGATATCACCCTTCTTGCCACCCGGCAGACGCATCAGCAACGGGGTGCGGAAGGATTCCTCATACATGAAGCGCTTGTCGAACCAGCCATGCTCGCCCATGTAGAATCCTTGGTCGGAGGTGTAGACGATCAACGTGTTATCCAGCAAATCGTTCTTCTCCAGATAATCGAGCACGATACCGATGTTCCGATCCACGGAATGGATCACCCGAAGGTAATCGTGCATATAACGCTGGTATTTCCACTCAGCCAGCTCCTTACCCGTGCGTTTCTTCGCCTTGAAGTCTTGGATGATCGGATCGTAATAGGCGTCCCAAGCGGCTTTCTGGTCCGGATTCATGCGGTTATAAAGCTCACGGCCGTACTTCTCCAGATCGGCGTTGGAGGAATGGATCTCGTTCTCCTTATCGGCCATTTTCAAGTCGTATACGATATCCATATCCTTGATGATGCTCATCTCCTGCTCCGAGGCGGCGATGCGGCCGGCGTAATCGTCGTAGAAGTTCTCGGGCAGCGGGAAGGTCACATCATCGTAAAGACGCAGGTCGCAGGTATCGGGCATCCAAGTACGGTGCGGGGCCTTATGGTGCAGCAGGAGGCAGAAAGGCTTGCTCTTGTCTCGTTTATTGTCCAGCCAATCAAGAGCCAGATCGGTCGTGATGTTCGTGGCGTACCCTTCGATCTGACGCTTCTCGCCGTTATCGATGAAGATGGGGTTATAGTAATCGCCTTGGCCTACGAGGATGTTCCAGTAATCGAAACCGGTGGGATCGGAGGTGAGGTGCCATTTACCGATCATGGCGGTTTGGTAGCCAGCTTTACGCAATAGCTTCGGGAAGGTCTGCTGCGAGCCGTCGAAGGTATGGGCGTTATCGATGAAGCCGTTCTTGTGGCTGTGCTTGCCGGTCAGCATGCAGGCACGGCTGGGGCCACTGATGGAGTTGGCTACGAAGCTATTGGTGAAACGTACGCCCTCGTTTGCGATGCGGTCGATGTTGGGGGTTTGGATGTATCGCTTGTCGTAGGCGCTGATGGTTTGGAAGGAGTGATCGTCCGTCATGATGTAAAGGATATTCATGGGCTTGGCGGGCTGCCCGGACGTATTCTCTTTTTGGCTACAGGAGGTGGAGGCTATCGCCGCCAGACCTGTCAGAATGAATAGTTTATTTGTTTTCATGTATTCCGCTTAGATTTATGTTGTTTTGATTGATTTTGCCTAAATACACTCAGCTACAGACTTGTAGAGACGGGGCATGTCCCGTCTCTACAATTGGTGATATTAACCTTGGTGATATTAGCCGAGGAGGTCTTTCAGCTTGCCTTCGGATTGCAGCTTCACGATCAACTCGCCAAACAGAGTATTCGTCCAAGCGAACCACGAGCGGGTGTAATCGGAAGGATTGTCCTTATGGAAAGACTCGTGCATGAAGCCCGTGCCTCCGTCCGTATCACGAAGCGTCTCTATGCAATACCGGATCTCCTTCTCGTCGTTGGAAGTCGTAGCACGCATGATCAAGCTCATCGGCCAGATATAGTTGAAACCGATATGCGGACCGCCGATGCCCTCGCCGGCCTTTCCCTTGAAGAAGTAAGGGTTGGAAGGGCTCAGCACCAAGCGACGGGTATTCTGGTAAACCGGGTCGTTCACGTCCACGCAACCCAAGAACGGCAAAGCCAGCAAGCTCGGTACGTTAGCGTCGTCCATGAAAACACGGCTGCCGTAGCCATCCACCTCGAAGGCGTATACCTTACCGAATTCCGGATGCTCTACGATGGCGTATTTCTTCACGGCCTCCTCTACCTCGTTGGCCAACGCCTCGCAACGGCCGGCCAAATCCGTGTTGTTTCTTACGGCACGAAGAATCTCCGCGACATGGCGAAGCGAGGTGATAGCGAACAAGTTCGATGGTACCAAGAAGCCGAACAGCGTAGCGTCGTCGGAAGGACGGAAAGAAGAGACGATTAGGCCCACCGGGTTCACCGGGCTACCCCAACCATCGTTCAAGAGGGTATCGCCTTGGCGGTCCGTCACACGGGAGAAACGGTACGGCCCGAGGCTATCCTTGCGCTGTTGCTCACGGAAGGTACGGTAAACGGCCTCCATTGCCTTCTCCCATTTGTTGTCGAATACGGAGGTATCGCCAATCTCTTTCCAATAATGATACGCCAAGCGGATCGGGTAGCAAAGCGAGTCGATCTCCCATTTACGCTCGTGAAGCTCTTTCTTCATCTCCGTGCGGTCGCTCTCCCACTCGCTCCCGGTAGGGCCTTCGTTGAAGCCGTTAGCGTAGGGATCGATCAGGATGCAGGCGGTCTGGCGATTGATAGCTCCGACCAGCATTTGCCGCAAGTCCTTATCCTTCTTCGCCAAGGTGACGAAGGGGTAAACCTGCGCCGAGGAGTCACGCAACCACATGGCGTGAATATCTCCGGTGATCACGAACGTATCCGGCTTGCCGTCTACCATCTTGAACTCACAGGTCGTGTCCAAGGTATTCGGGTAGCAGTTCTCGAACATCCAAGCCAGCTTCGGGTCCTTGATACGGGCCTTGGAAGCCTTCAGTTGCTCCTCTACCGCCTTGGAGGTAAACTTACGGGCCTCGGGAGCCGGGCGCTTGCTGGCGTAATCGCCGGTCACCTTAGAGGCGATCGTGCTAAAACTCTTTTTATTGTCGGGCGTACTCACGGCGGAGTATACCTTCTCGCCAACCAACAGGCCGGCCAAGGAAATAGATCCTGTTTTCAGGAAATTACGTCTTGTAGTCATTTATATAGTTTTTATGGTATTATATTCCAGTGGCAAAGTTAAGAAAAAAAATAAAGGCTCCCAATCCTTTTCGGACCGGAGCCTTCGCCAACTCAATAATTCCTTAAATTAGCCTAAATACGATTTTAGAAGCTTGCTACGAGTTCCTTGTCTTAATCTTCTGATTGCTTTTTCCTTGATCTGGCGGACACGCTCTCTAGTGAGGCCAAATTTGTCGCCAATCTCTTCCAATGTCATTTCCTGACAGCCAATACCGAAAAACATCTTGATTATCTCACATTCTCTTTCGGTCAGTGTAGCAAGCGCTCTATCAATTTCCTTAGCCAATGACTCGTTCATTAACGACCGGTCCGCGATAGGAGCGTCATCGTTCACAAGCACATCCAAAAGGCTGTTGTCTTCACCTTCCACGAACGGGGCATCCACGGAAATATGACGTCCGGACACCTTCAAGGTATCGGAAATCTTATCCACCGGGATATCCAACTCATCAGCAAGTTCCTCTGGAGACGGTCTGCGCTCGTTTTCCTGCTCGAACTTGGAGAAGGCCTTGCTGATCTTGTTCAGCGAGCCTACTTGGTTCAACGGAAGACGCACGATTCTTGACTGCTCTGCCAAAGCTTGCAGAATAGATTGGCGAATCCACCATACAGCATAGGAAATAAACTTGAAACCTCTCGTCTCATCGAATTTCTCGGCAGCCTTGATCAAGCCTAAGTTACCCTCATTAATAAGGTCGGGCAAACTCAAACCTTGGTTCTGATATTGCTTAGCCACAGAAACGACGAAACGGAGATTCGCACGGGTCAATTTCTCTAACGCCCTACGGTCTCCTCTTTTGATAGCCTGTGCCAATTCCACTTCCTCTTCTACCGTGATAAGATCTTCTCGACCAATCTCTTGAAGATATTTATCCAGCGAAGCGCTTTCGCGGTTGGTAATGGACTTTGTGATCTTTAATTGTCTCATTCAATTTGTTTAATTGAGAATACGGGGTGCAAAGATAACCATTTTTGTTGAAAGAATTGGCTGGATGCACCCCACATCCAGCCAATTAAAAACCTTTAACAATCTTTTCACACCTATAAGACTACAGTCCTTGTTTATCTTATTCGGCAAGATCTATCGCATAGTACTTCGTACGTCCGTTCGGGTAGAAGCCTTTAATGAAGAGGCCTTGATCTTCCGTACGTCCTTGAAGTATGCTTTCCACAATCTTTTCCAAGTCTTCCGGAGCAGAGATCTTCTGGTTGTTTACAATCATGATAATGAAGCCTTTCTTTATACCGGCGTCTTTCAGTTTGCCGCTGGTCAGACCGGTGACCTCGATACCATAACTTACACCTAACTTACGTTTCTGCTCGTCGTTCAAAGCCTTGAACGCTGCGCCCATAACCTCTGCGCTGTCACCACCCTTCACGACCTTGGTGCTACCTTGCGCATTACGGAGTTCTACCGTGAATTTCTTCGTGCTACCGTTGCGGTTGATCGTCAACTCTACCTTGTCGCCCGGACGGTATTTGCTGATCTGCTCTTGCAAAGCGCTAGACGATTTGATCTTCACGCCGTTCACAGCTACAATCACGTCACCCTTCTCGATTCCGGCTTCCTTAGCGGAGCTGCGCTCGGCGAAACCACCTACGTAAGCGCCCTCGAATACTTTCACTTTCTCTTTCTCAGCGTCGGGCACGTATTGCGGGTCTTGTATCAATACGCCTAATACAGCACGCTGCACGGTTCCGAATTGCTTCAAGTCGTTAGCCACCTTACCGGCGATGCTGATAGGCACGGCGAAAGAGTATCCGGCGAAGTTACCGGTCTCGGAGTAGATAGCGGTATTGATACCGACTAACTCGCCTTTCGTGTTCACTAGCGCCCCACCACTGTTACCCGGGTTCACGGCGGCGTCTGTCTGTATAAACGACTCGATCTTGCTACGATCCTTGCCACCGGCGCCGATGTTACCACGGCTCTTAGCGCTCACGATACCTGCCGTAACGGTAGAGGTCAAGTTAAACGGGTTACCTACCGCCAACACCCACTCACCTACTTTCAACTTCTCTGAATCACCAAAGGGGATCGTAGGTAAGTCGGTTGCCTCGATCTTGATCAAGGCGATATCTGTTGTCGGATCAGCCCCTATAATCTTTGCCGGGAATTTCCGGTTATCGTTCAAGGTAACCTCCAGCTCATCGGCTCCGTCGATCACGTGGTTGTTCGTGATGATATAACCATCCGTAGAGATAATGACACCCGAGCCGGCGCCCACACGAGGTTGCTGTTGCGGACGTTGGAACCCTCCACGGCCACCGAAGCCGAAGAAATACTCGAACGGGTCCATATACTGCTGACCGCCGTCCCCGTTAGAGGCTTGCGCGTTAGCCGTGGCCTTGATATGGACAACCCCGTGGATGGCGCTCTCGGCGGCCGTAGTGAAATCGATATTCTCGGCGGCCACGGTTCCATAATTCGTCAATCGGTACGGTTGCTTGAAGGTATTCTCAACTCCGGAGGCCAACTCCACCGGACGCTGATTCTTATTCATCAGGTAAGTACTCGTTCCGATCGCGGCACCAGAACTAATGGCTGCTATCAGAGCAACACCAAGCACATTCTTCCAGATATTTTTCATACTTTTCTTATTTAATTAAACACTTAAATTTAACAGTTTCTTTACGGCAAAGAAAACTCAAAAATTGTGCGGATATTCCATTTCCATCGTATTTTTTATCACTTTTAACGAGGCATCACAGGGGCTTAACCGCACTTAACAGTACTGTGTATTGCAAAGTACCTTTTTAACAATTAAACAGCAGACGAATTGACAGTTGACACGCGATAACTGACAGTCGGCAATCGATAAATGACAGTCGGTTACTGGCAATCTAGAATCTCTGTTCGTATAAAAAACACCTAGGAGACAGAATATGTTTACGGCTGAAAAAGAAAATGTTATCCTATCTCTCCTATGCGTCTACAAAATAATTGTCAACCGCCGACCGTCAACTGTCAACTAAAATACCTATCTTTGTCCTATCGCAGTCTGCCGGTCTGTCGCTCACCTTCGGGTGTGAGGAAAGTCCGGGCAACACAGAGCACCATACTTCTTAACGGGAAGCTGTCCGTGAGGGTAGAGTAACGTAACAGAGAATAACCGCCGGACTCGTCCGGTAAGGGTGAAAAGGTGAGGTAAGAGCTCACCGGGTCCCGTAGCGATACGGGATGCCGTACGTCTTATGGGTTGTAAGGTCATGTATACCGGCGCATGTAGGATGGCTCGTCCGATGCCGGGGGGTAGACCGCTAAAGCTTACCGGCGACGGTAAGACAAGATAAATGGCAGGCGCCTCTTTCCAAAGAGGTACAGGACCCGGCTTATAGGCAGACTGCTTTTTTTATTTGCCAATTAAATCATGTGCCGATATGCCCAAAAACAAGCCACGGGAAGAAAAGAAACCTATTGGAGAACGGATCAGCGCATTATTAGCACGAACCATCCGTTTCGTTACCTACGACATTTGGCGGATTACCGAGAATGAAGTTAGTGGGCTGAAGGAGATTTATATCAATATCATCAAGACGGTCATACTCGCCGTGCGGGGTTTCCAGAGCGAGAACCTGCAAACCAAGGCGTCGGCGCTTACCTACAGTACCTTGTTATCTATCGTACCTTTGCTGGCCGTATTATTAGGTATAGCTAAGGGCTTCGGTTTCCAAGGGACGGTACGGCAGGAGTTGTTCGATTATTTCCCCGGGCACGAGATGGAGCTGAACAAGGCGTTCGAGTTCGTGGAGAGCTATCTGGCGCAGGCGCAGGGGGGAGTGATCATCGGGGTCGGTTTGATTTTGTTGTTTTATACGGTGATCAACTTGATCTCGTCCGTAGAGGATACGTTCAACGATATCTGGCAGATCCAGAAATCCCGGCCGTGGTACCGGAAGATATCCGATTATCTGGCCTTATTCCTCGTGCTGCCGGTGCTGATGACGGCATCCAGCGGTTTGTCCATCTTCATGTCTACCTTGCAGAACTCGTTCTTGGGGCAATACTTATTTTTTACGCCGCTCATGGAGTTGTTCTTGCATATAGCGCCCTATATTATCACGACATTGGCTTTCACGGGGCTGTACGTCTCCCTGCCGAATACGAAAGTGAGGTTCGTGAACGGGTTGGTGGCAGGCTTTATCGCTGGTTGCGCCTTCCAGTTGTTCCAATTTATTTATATCAGCGGGCAGATTTGGGTGAGCAAGTACAACGCTATTTACGGTAGTTTCGCCGCACTGCCTTTGTTGTTGCTCTGGTTGCAGCTTTCTTGGTTGATTTGCTTGTTTGGCGCAGAGCTGTCGTACGCCTCCCAGAACGTGAAGAAATTCAGTTTTGAGAGGGACAGCAAAAGTATCAGCCGCCGGTACAAGGATTTCCTGACCCTACTGATCGCCTCGCTGATCATCAAACGATTCGTGAAAGGCGAGAAACCCTATACGGCCGACGAGCTATCCGACGCTTACCGCATCCCTATCCGCATAACGACACAGATCTTATACCTGCTCACGGAGTTGAACATCATCATCGAGGTGAATTACGGGAATGACGACCGTGTGGCATACTACCAGCCGGCAATCGATGTCAATAAGATCACGGTCAGCTACCTGCTGACCCGCATGGACGAGCATGGCTCCGAGAACTTCAAGATTGACACGAGCAAGCTTTTCAGCAAAGAATGGAAAGCCCTGCTGAAGACACGTGAGGATATGATAAAGGCAAACGACAATATCCTGCTGAAAGACCTATAGGGAATTGAAAATTGAGAATTGAGAATTGAAAATTAATACAGGAAATAGGGATTTGACGAGTGGGGCGGTATGGAAGGTGATCCTGCGTTTCGCTTTCCCTTTGCTGATCGGCAATCTGCTGCAACAACTTTATAACGTGACCGACAGCGTCATTGTTGGGCAGTTTCTAGGGAAAGAGTCGTTGGCGGCGGTATCGGCTTCCTTCTTCATCTATTACTTTATTATCTCGCTGGTGATCGGTATCGGAAGCGGAACGTCGGTGGTGATCTCGCAGTTTTTCGGGGCGAAGGAGTTCGATAAGGTGCAAAAAGCCTTCTCATCTTTCTTTATCTTCATGTTGGTCGCAGGGGTATTGCTGTCCATAGCGGGGATTATTTTTGCCGAGCCGATGTTCAGGCTGACGAACACGCCGGAGGACGTGATCCCGCAGGCGGTCGCTTATTTCAGGATTTATGTAGGGGGTACGTTCTTGTTCGTCACTTTCAATAGCATTATCTCCATATTGCGGGGTGTCGGGGAGTCCGTGCGCCCCATGCTGTTTATCCTGCTTACCACGATCTTGAATATCGCCTTGGATTTACTCTTCATTGTCGTTTTCAAATGGGGGATCGAAGGGGCGGCACGGGCTACGGTGATCGCCCAAGGGATCGGCATGTGCGTGGCCCTAGGCTACGTGAACAACACCCATCCCCTGCTCTCTATCAAGAAACAGGATTTATTGTTCGATATGGGACTGTTCAAGGAAGGGCTCCGCATCGGGCTTCCCTCCAGCGTACAGCAATGTGCCATCTCGCTCGGATTGATTGCCTTGCTGGGGATCGTGAACAGTTTCGGCACGGATACGCTCACCGCTTACGGGGCAGCGGGAAAGATCGACACGATCATCATCCAAGCGGTATTGACCCTCTCTGGGGCGCTAGCTGCTTTCTGCGGGCAAAACATCGGAGCTGGGCACTTGGACCGGGTACGTGACGGGGTACGATTCGCCATGCTTGTCAACCTATTGCTGGGTCTAGCAACCTTCACGGCCATCTATTTCTTCGGGGACAAGATGATGCTGGCTTTCACCAAGGACCCGGAGGTGATCCGGATTGGCAAGGAATATTTATTGATCATGGGAGGATTCTTTATCGTACACGGCGGCTTGAACGTCTTCAACGGGGCATTACGGGGAGCTGGCGATACCCTGTTCCCGATGGCAGTAAGCATCACTTGTCTTTGGCTGATACGCATTCCCCTCGCCTATTGGTTTAGCTCTATCTGGGGACGGAGCGGTATCTGGTGGGCCATTGGCGCCAGCCTTTGCATCGGGCTTACAATCACCTATATCTATTATAAATTGGGATTCTGGAAGAACAAAGGGCCTTTACGGAAGAAATAAGCATAGCTTATTATTCGTTTCCGTCGGGGTCGCATCGCCCGATCGCTTGATTGAATAGAGAAAAAGTCCTCAAGTCAATGACTTGAAGACTTTTTAGTTGCGGAGGCAAGACTCGAACTTACGACCTTTGGGTTATGAGCCCAACGAGCTACCACTGCTCCACTCCGCGATATAGTCGCTATCATTTCTTGATTGCGAGTGCAAAGGTATATATTACATTCCAAACTTCCAAACATTTTCAAGAAATATTTTCAATTTGTTTGCGTACGCCCTTCACTATCGGGCAGTGAAGCCTTGTTTAGCAGCAATTTGACACTAGAGATTCTCGATCGTATCAAAACCGAATGGTTCATATAAATGCAGACGGTTTCTCAACGATTGTATCTCCGCCTGCAAATTCCGCATCCGGTTCAGCATATGATGAATGGCCTCGATTCCCTCGATGTTAATAGACAAGTCGTAATACATACGTGTGTATTGTTCCAGATCACGGAGCTGGGAAGAGAAGAGATACCTCTCTCCATCCGTGATATTAATGTCTATCAAACCTCCCTCTTCCAGCAAAATGATGAACGAAGGGTCTATATGGCATTTCTGGCAGTATTCACTGACAATAACTAAATCTGTTTGCATAATACACCTGTTTTTAATTTAGACTTTGTATTTCCCGGAACAATTCCTTCTGTTTCTCTGTCAAGTTGGTCGGCACCTCGATCGAGTACGTGACGATCAAGTCACCAAACTGCCCCTCCTTCTTGTAAACAGGGAATCCCTTACCTTTCAACCGGACTTTCGTATTGTTTTGCGTGCCCGGTTTTACTTTCAGTTTCACCTTGCTATCCAAGGTACCGATAATCTGCTCGCCACCCAAGACCGCCGTATAGAGGTTCAAGGGGACAGTCAGGTACAGATCGTCTCCCACCCGTTTGAAACGGCTGTCGTCCGGGATAATGAACGTGATGTACAAATCACCGGCAGGGCCTCCATTCATGCCCGGCCCGCCTTGGCCTTTCAGCTTAATGGTTTGCCCGTTGGCTACGCCGGCGGGAACCGTGATACGCAGGTTCTTGCCGTTCACGGTGATCACCTGCTTATGTGTCTTGGCCGCATCCATCAAGGATAAGTGCAATTCGGCCGTGTAATCCTGTCCACGGAACCCATGATTAGAACGGCCACCGCCCCCCCGGCGGGAACCAAACATAGACTCAAAGAAATCCGAGAACTCTCCATCATCGCCGGAGGAAGACCAATACGTACCTCCACCGTTCGAGAAGCCGCCGCCAAAGCCGCCACCTTGCTGGCCGTACTGCTTCCGTTGAGCCTCGAACTCATCCGCATGTTTCCAATTCTCCCCGTACTGGTCGTATTTCTTACGCTTTTCCGGATCGCTAAGCACCTCGTTCGCCTCATTGATCTCCTGAAACTTACGATGAGCGTCGGGATCGTTCGGATTCAAGTCAGGGTGATATTGCCGAGCCAACTTCTTATAGGCTTTCTTGATATCATCCTGAGAAGCGTCCTTGTTCACCCCCAAAATTTTGTAATAATCGATATAGGCCATAATCTGATATGTTTAGTCTATTTTTCTCATATAATTATATAACAATAAACATACCAAGGATAGTTTTGGTTAGTGAAAATTTACTTAAAACGTTTTTAATCGTACACGCACGGAATTAAGATTGTCTGTAGATAGAAAAGGCTCTAGCCGGGATCATCAGATACCGCTAAAGCCTTTTATGGATAGGAAATTCTTCGAACCTTATTTAAACTGCATCATCTTGCTAATATACTTCCCGACAATATCGAACTCTAGGTTCACTACCGTACCTTTCTCGATCTGGCAAAAGTTCGTGTTATCGTGCGTATAAGGGATGATAGCGACTTGGAAACTGTTTTGCTGGGAGTTGCATACCGTCAGGCTGACGCCGTTCACGCAAACGGAGCCTTTCTCCACGGTCATATACCCCTGCCGGGCCATCTCCTTATCAAAAGCGTACTCGAACGTATAGTACCAGCTGCCGTCCGCCTCCTTCACCTCCGCACAAACGGCGGTCTGGTCCACGTGCCCCTGTACGATATGCCCGTCCAGACGGCCGTTCATCAACATGCTACGCTCCAAGTTCACCTTATCGCCCACTTTCAGGTTCCCGAGGTTCGAACGTTCCAAGGTCTCCTTGATAGCGGTAACCGTATACGTATCTTCCGTCATGCTTACCACCGTAAGGCAAACGCCGTTGTGAGCCACGCTCTGATCTATTTTCAGCTCATTCACGAATGAGCACTTCATCGTCAGATGAAGGTTTCCTTTATCGGATTGGAGGGCTACTACCTGAGCCGCTTCTTCTACAATACCTGAGAACATAATCAAATTGTTTTTAGTTTGTACTCCCAAAACTGTTATTTATTCATGGGCAAAGATAACGCCTTTGAGGTAATAAGCCCGATAAAAAGGATGTTATTAAATGTTTTTATCACGGTAGAAACCGCACTTATTTATCGTCCAAGGAGATCAAATCGTATCGTTGGCTTCCCATACCCAACGCTTCCGCATCCTCGACGATATGAAAGCCTAAAAACGAAATGGGGGTTATTCACACGGCTCCGTATCTCGTATATCATTCTAAACCATCCCTAAACATTCCTTAAAGCCACTTGTTTCATAAATAGATTATCCTAATAATATAGATCTTATGAAATCAAAGAATTTAACACTGGCCTCTCTTTTCGCCGGCTTGCTCATGTTCATGAACCCTACGGGAAGCGAGGCGTGTACAAGGGCCGTTTACCTCGGGCCGGACAATATGGTCGTAACCGGACGTACCATGGATTGGAAAGAGGACCCGCAATCCAACCTTTACCTCTTCCCCCGGGGCGTGCAAAGAAGGGGGGCGATATCCGATAATACCATCCAATGGACCTCGAAATACGGAAGCGTGGTGACCGCCGGGTATGATATCGGTACGTGCGACGGAATGAACGAGAAGGGGCTTGTAGCCAACCTATTGTTCCTCACCGAGTCATCTTATTTCCGACCGGACGATAACCGCCCGGTTATGGGGCTTAGCATCTGGACGCAGTATGTACTCGATAATTTCGCCACGGTAGATGAGGCGGTTGCCGAGTTAAGCAAGGAGGTCTTCCGCATCGACGATCCGGATCTCCCGAACGGGGCGAAATCGACCTTGCATCTCTCGATCTCGGACGCTTCAGGAAATAGCGCTATCTTCGAATACCTGAACGGGAACTTGGTTATCCACGAGGGAAGGGAATGCCAAGTCATGACGAATTCCCCTACATACGATAAGCAACTAACCTTAAACGATTACTGGCAACAGATAGGCGGCTTAGTCATGTTGCCGGGTACGAACCGAGCTTCCGATCGTTTCGTGCGTGCCTCTTTCTATATCCACGCCATCCCGCAGACAAGTAATTTCCGGGAAGCGGTAGCCGGGGTATTCAGCGTAATGCGTAACGTATCGGTACCTCTGGGAATCACGACCCCGGATCAACCGAATATCTCCTCTACCCGCTGGCGTACGGTAGCCGACCAGAAGAATAAGGTATATTACTTCGAGTCTACTTTAAGCCCGGATATCTTTTGGGTAGATTTCAAGAGCTTGGACTTCAAGGCAGGTACACCTATCAAGAAACTAACGCTCACAGACGGCGAGATTTACGCCGGAAACACCGCCAAAGATTTCAAGGACAGCAAACCGTTACCGTTCTTGTTCGGGATCTGAAGGGCCGATATCAACATCCCTGCCGGATGCTGTCCACGGGATTCGTGCTGGCAGCCCGGTAGTTCTGGATCGTAACCGTGAGCAACGTGATGATCGTAATGGCAAGGAAAGCCAAGAGGAAAATCCACCAATGGAGCGGAGCCTTCAAGGCGAAATTCTCTTGCCAGCGCTCAATGCCGTACCAAGCGATCGGCGAGGCGATCACGAAACAGATCATGACGATCCATAGATACGATAGGTTATGCTTCCGCAACAAGTCCATCACGGTAGCGCCAAATACCTTCCGGATACCGATCTCTTTCCGTTTATATTCGCTCTCAAACAAGACAACACCAAATACGCCTACCAAAGACACAAATACGGC
This sequence comes from Parabacteroides sp. AM17-47, assembly GCF_003434625.1. Lineage (NCBI taxonomy): Bacteria > Pseudomonadati > Bacteroidota > Bacteroidia > Bacteroidales > Tannerellaceae > Parabacteroides > Parabacteroides sp. AM17-47. The sequence goes on along the minus strand of NZ_QTLI01000016.1, from coordinate 129,782 downwards.
AATCAAGCTGAAGAACAAGATTTGTTTGCCAAGTAGCAGCTCTTTCTGGTACAAGTTCTCTTGGATATTGTTGAACAAATGGATATCGAGGGGATAATCGGGATCTAGTTCCCGCAAGGCGCTCCCTATGTCTTGCGATAGTTGACGGTAGTCCGTCCCCGGGCGAACCAAGATCATCAAATTCGTCAAGGCCCCAGCCATAATATCCTTTCCGACAAAGATGGCGAACGGCTCCAGTTTATCCCGGAACGAATTATATTTCAGATCGGGTACGAAACCGGCGATCTTCTCCCTACGATGTAAATTACCCCAGTCCAACCGGATTGGATCTCCCGCTTTCAGCCCATAGGTCCGCTTCGCTTCCTCGTTGAACAAATAAGTGCCATCGCTCAACTGGTCTTCCGGCAGGAATCCTCGCCCCTCCAGAATAGGAAGGGCCAATACCCGCTCAATCTCCGGGTCAGCCTGCACCACCTTGAACTGGATATCCTCATCCACATAGGTACGTCCCCATCCGGAATAATTATCCTCAGCGCCAACCACTCTTGAGGTAAACGACAAGGCCTCGACAGAGGAGAGTTGCCCCAACCGCTGACGCACGCTCTCCGGTTGCCTGCTCAGATTACGGTTTAGCTTTACGGTGACAATCCGCTCGCTATCGAATCCAAGCGGCGTATGAAGCATATTGTAATTCTGCCACGTGATAAACAAAGCCGCTATAACCAAAATAAAAGAGGCCACGAACTGAAATCCTACTAACACATTGCGGAACGAGCGCCCCTTGGGAGATAAGCCGAAATTTCCTTTCAGCACCAGTGCCGGAGAGAAAGAGGTGATATACCAAGCCGGCCAGCAACCAGCGATAAGTCCGATCAGCAACACAAAGCCTCCACAGGCGATCAACAAGGGCATCTGCCCCTCCAAGGAAATGCCTCCACTGACCAAATCCACAAACCCGGTCTTCGACAACAGGCGAACCAGCAGCAAAGCGATCAGGTAAGACAACAGGCACATTCCCACCGCCTCCGAGGCCACGGCCATCCGGAGCGCCGATACCGGACTCCCTAATACCTTCCTCGTATTGATACCCCGCAGACGGACCGGTACCAAAGCGTTGCTAAAGTTCATAAAATTAATGACCGCTATCAATACGATCAAGATAGCGATAGCGGATAACGCCTGAAGCTGGGCATAGCTCCCCTTTTGCTTCTGTGAATCGTAGCTCGTGTCCGTCTTAAAATAGATATCCGGCAGAGCGGTTAAACGCAATTGTCTCGTTTTCCAATTCCATCCGTCATGACGGAAATTTTTCTTGAAACCGGCCAAGACATCCGGAGCGGAGGCCGGATCATCCAAACGGAGATAACACTCAAAATTGTTTTGCATCCAAGCGCCTGCTCCTTCCTTGTCCGATATGCGCCGATAGACCGCATTACTGACGATCGAGTTGGAGGGAAAGTCCCGGTAGACACCTCCTACCTCGGACGTCCACCCCTCTCCGGTCAAGACTTGCCCGACCGCCGGATGATCGCCAAAGAAACGATGGGCCATACTAGCCGGTATCAATACCCGGCCTTTCTCCTCCAATGCCGCCGCCTCACCTTCCACCATATCAAAGTCAAAAACACGAGCATAGGAGGGGTAACATACGCAGAACTTCTCTTGGAAAGTCATCCGCTCACCGTCCCGATCCACCGTGATATATATCTTGTCGCCCCACTGATTGATCAACGCTCCCTCCTCGATATGCGGAGAGGAGGCCAAGAACCGATCGATAAGCGGGCGGTTCAATACGACTTGCGCCCCTGTATTGTTGAAAACGATCTCCAAGCGATACAACCGGTCGGCATGCTTATGGAAACGATCGTATCCCCACTCGTAACGAATTTGCATGAACAAGATCAAGAAAGCCGTGAAAGCCACAGATAATCCTGCTACATTCAAGAAACTAGCCATTTTAAAACGACTGATCACAAAAACGAAATTTCGTACGATTGAGTTCATGATATTTCCTTTTAAAAGTTACTAAAGCCTATGCCTAAAGCTATCCACCGGATTCGATGTGGCAGCCCGGTAGCTCTGGAAAAAGACAGAGACAAACGAGATCACGAGGCAGAATAAGCCGGCAGCGATAAATATCAGCGGGCTTAAACCGATACGATACGAATAGTCGGACAGCCAATCTTTCATAAAGTACATAATAATAGGTATGGCAATCACGAAAGCGATCAGCACATAGTTCAAGAACGTGAATACGAGCTTAACCAATATCTGCCGGTTGCTGGAACCAAATACCTTTCGTACGGATACTTCTTGCAAACGCTGTTGGATAAAATAAGTGGACATCGCCAATAAGCCTAGCAAAGAAATAAGGATGGCTATTATCGAGAATACGATTACGATCTTTGCCAAACGGATTTGCGAGTCGAATGAGTTTTGTAAACTCTCATCCATGAAGAAAGCCTCAAACTCAAGTCCGGTCACTTTCTCATATACTTTACCGATGGCCTCCTTTGCGGCAAAAGGATCACCTTGTGTCTCGATCAAGATCATCCAAGGAGTTTCATTATCTTTCAAAAAACGAAACATAACGGGCCTCATTTCTGTCGTCACATTCCCAAAGCAATAGAAATCCCGAATGATACCCGCTATCGCTATCGGCTTCTCGTGCCTATCCAACATAAAAGAGGCCGCATCCTCCGGCAGGTTCATCTCACGTATCGCTTGCTCGTTTAGGAACCAGCCCTCTGTCGTTAAATGGTTATCACGCAAAATCTCCAATCCTAGCATCTCATAGCATTCCTTATCCATAATAAATTGCTGGAAAGATATATTTTGTCCTTGATAGGTAGCAGTCCAATTATTACTACCGAAAAAAGGCAGTCCTCGTGTCTTCCCGACCCTATCTACGCACGACAAGCCTTTCAGCTCACCGACAAAAGCAGACAACTGCCTTCCGTCTACCGAGTTCATGGCCAACAAATTCTTCGTATTATATCCCACAGGAGCGTTGATCATATGAACAATCTGGCTAACCATCACGATAGAGGCTGCGATCATCGTGATCGTGATCACATTCTGGAATACGATAAAGAACTTACTGAATACCATTTTCGTCTTAGCTCGGAACGTACCCCTTACCACCTCGATCGGTTTAGAAGAAGAAATGATGATAGCGGGCAGCAAGCCTGATAAAACTCCCACGACAACAGTTAATGAAACCAGAGCCAATAGCCACACAGGACTACCCAATACGCTCATATAGACATGCGTCTGCAATAAATCATTGACAAACGGCACGACCGCCAAGGCAAGGAGAACCCCGATAACCAAAGAAATAAACGTAAGCAAAGTAGACTCCAGCATCAAGCGCATGAATAACTCGCCCCGTGAAGAACCCAAAAGGCGCCGGGTAGCCATCTCCTTCGCCCTGAAACCCGCTTGGGCAACCGTCAAGTTTATATAATTAATGACCGCGAAAATCAAGATAAGGAAACCTACGGACATCAGCACGATCACGAAACGCCAATCTCCCTTTCGCAAAGAAGAGTAAGAAGCGGCTTTCGCAAAATACTGCTCACTAAGCGGCAATATGCGTACCTCTTTTGCCGTCCCATATTGATACGGCCAATAAAACTCCTTGAACCAATGGGCCATATCCTCCGCACGAGAAGGGAAATCACTACCCTCACGCACCAAGACAAAAGCCGATGTACTTCCGGCATTCCCCAATTGATCCGGAGCCAACGACCAGTTCAAATACCGAACCTGCTCCCAACGCACGATCACATCCGCTTCGGGAATAGAGGAATGAAGTAAATCCTCCACCACCCCATTTATAGTAGCCGATATGGTATCTCCCACCACTAACTGCCGTCCCATCGGATCATCCGTTCCGAACATCTTACGGGCGAACGAAGAGGAGACCACCGCATAGTTCCCGGCGGCCAACGCTTGCTCACGAGTGCCTTGTAACAGCCGGAAATCAAAGAAATCGAAGAACGTGGAGTCCGCGAACATCACGTTCGCCTTCAGTTTCCGATCACCGGAAACTACAACTATATTGCTTGAATTATCTGCCACTACCGGGCAAACTTTCTCTACCTCCGGATAGCGTTCCTTTATCTTATAAGGAATGGCGGCTCCGGTGGCCATCCAATTCTCATTCCCGACCAGATAGATACGATCCGCCTTGGTATGGAATTTATCTGTAGACATCTCCTGTACCGTATAGACCGCTATCAATAACACAAACATCAACGATACAGACAGACCAAACACGTCTATCAGCGTATAAGCCTTATTCCTTCCAAGGAACTTTAAAAAGGACTTAAAGTTCAATAAATTATTCATGAATTATGAATTATCAATTTTCTATTATCTATTTTCAATCACTCAGATTTTAAGCAATTCACCGGATTATCATTAGCCGTCTTGCGGGCATCCAGACAAACCACGGAATATATAATCAATAATACACATACGCCGCAACCCAAGAATATGTACCATGACAAAGGAACCTTCTCCGTGAATTGCTCTTGCCACTTTTGCAAGACAAAGTATGCTATACCACCGCCTAATATAACCGCATAGATACAGATATATCCGATATCCTTTATGAACAACCTCAATATATCCCATAAGGTAGCCCCATTCACCCGGCGAACCGCTATCTCCTTACGACGACGGCTCACCTCATCATTCGTATAGCCAATAAGTCCTATCAACGTAACAAGAAGCGTGACCAAACCTCCGATCATCACGGAATCACGGAATTGGCGGGAGTCCTTATATAGATCCATGATCTCGGAACGGAAAGAGATAGCGTTCAGTTCACGATCCGGAAATGTCTCGGATATCTTCTGCTGTAAACGAGCCATACTATCGTTGTTCAGCTCATGGAACTTCACCTGCAAGGTATACATGGGCTTATGCGTATAGAATAATACGGAAGGCCGCATATCTTGGTTCGAGATTCCTCCCAGACGGATATTCTCATAAACACCGCAAATCGTGAATGGCTCCTCATTCCATTTGCTATGCTCGGTGACGCAGATATCCTTCCCGATCACATCATCCGTCCAACCCGCTACCAATTTCATTTTCTCCACGAAACGGCGGTCTACCATCACCTCTCTTGAATTGGTCACATTTTCCGTGAACGAGCGGCCTTGGATCACGGGAATCTCCATCATGTCCAAATATCCGTTACCTACCCAATAGAGATCGGCGATATTAAAAAGCTCTTGAGTCTCACCCGGTAAAAGAATATTATTACCGGAAGCATGCTCGAAAGGCAATTGATAGACGGTGGTAGCCGCAACGACCCCCGGAAGCCGCATCACCTCATCCAGAATCTTGGCACGAGAGGTAGAGTCCACGCCAGCTAACCCGCAGTAGGCAAGGTTCTCATAGGCATATCCCGGACGATCGTTCACCATAAACGTATATTGACGGGCAACGAAAACAAGCATCGTCACCAAAAAGCCCGTGGCTACAAACTGGACAAGCAACAAGGCTTTCTTCCAGATACGCTTATTCTCCCGGTAATTACGGAAAGCGGAGGCCACCGGAATCCGAGCGTATAATGATCCCGGCATAAAACCAGATACGAAAAACACCAAGATACATATCCCTAGCAAGACCAAGCTACCATTAGACAAGAGCAAAGAATCTAACGAAGTCGCCAACAACTCCTCTACCGTACCTCTAAACGCAAGGATCAACAATAAGGCCAAGATCAGTGAAAGCACTATATGTACCAACGCCTCACCAAACATCATACCATGAATATTATTCTCGCTTGCCCCATAACATTTATGGACAGCCACCTCCTTCGAGCGATTTACGATAGAGGATATCACGATCAAGATATAGTTCATCACCGCCGTGAAGATCAAAGCGAAGGCCAGTAAGGAAAGTATCCATGTCATTCGCTTGACTTGCGGCAACTCCTTGTGTAAGCCATCCAGCTCATGAAACGAGAAACCAATGTTAAACCCTGTCTTTTGCTGTTCCTCCGGAGGGAAATAAGAATTCACGAACGTATGCACCTGTTCCTCCAAAGCTAAAGGATTCACCCCCTTGTGCAATTTCACGTAGCTTATGTAACGATCATTTCCCAACATATTAGTAGGCGAACCCTCCCACATGAACCGACCCGCCGAAGCCATAGAAACAATCACATCGTAACGGGAATGAGAATTTTCCGGAACTTCCTCAAAAACGCCACCAATAGTCATAGTACGTCCCGGCGAACTGTCTACCGTGAAGTTTTTCCCGATAACATCGCCCCCGATATTTTTCGCTATACGACTTGATACCAACACGTACATCGGGATGGAAAGAACCTCTTTCGCATTTCCGATCAGCATAGGACGAGGAAGAATATCAAAGAAACAACTATCCGCTATGATACAACGACCGGAGTATTTCATCTTGGTGTCGGTCATCGTAAAGGTCCAGTCTCCAAAACTCGTGTATCGGGTGACGGTCTCGATCTCGGGTATCTGTTGTTGCATCGTGGGAGCGATGCCACCGCTTGTTTGCGGATAATCCTTCAACTCCCCTCCATTTTGCTGGTATTTCGCCCATACTTGATAGACCCGGTCTCTATCCGGATAAAAATCATCATACGATTGTTCGAAATAGACTTTAGCGATCAATACCAAACCTACCGCTAAACCGATTCCCAACGATACGATTTTCATCACGTTATGCCGCCCTTTCTTAAAAATGGAACGAATGGCGATTAGTATGTTTTTCATATTATATCGATTTTATTCCAGCACCAGCACTTCATTATCCTTATAACTCTCATAACTGGACACAATCACCTTCTCACCGGCTTCCAGACCTTCAAGAACCTCATAGTATTGCGGGTTCTGACGACCGATCTTGATAGAACGCCTGTAAGCTTTCTTTCCATCCGGATCAAGAACAAATATCCAACTTCCACCCGTACTCTGGAAGAAAGTTCCCTTCGGGATAATGATACTCTCGGTAGGTTGTCCCAGCTCCAAGTTGATATAGTAGGTCTGTCCGCTACGGATATTATCCGGACGCTCACCCGTGAAAACGAAATCCGTACGGAACTTACCATCACGAACCTCGGGATAAACTTTGCGCACCGTTAAGTCGAAAGACGAGCCTTGACGCTCGAAAGCGGCACTTAAGCCCGGTTTCACACGGTCTATGTAATGCTCGTCAATCATGGCCTCGATCTTATAATCGGAAAGGTCGTTAATCTGGCCGATCTTTTGTCCCGGATTGATACTTTGCCCCAATACGACATCCAACAGTCCCAACTCACCGTCGATCTGGGAACGGACATTCAAGTTTTCCTTACGCTCACGGATCAACAGGATATTCTTCCGCATGTTCGCCAAGCTGGCCTCCATCTCATCCATCTGGATCGTGCGGGAGATAGAGTCTTGGCGCAAGCGCTCGGTAATCAAGGCGTGCTTTTGAGAGGCTAACTCGAAGTCCTCCTTCGCTTTCAGATAATCCTCCTTGGCGATCAAGTTCTCTTTATACAACTGTTCTTGTTGGTTGAACGAGCGGCGGGCCCGGTTCATGTCCATATCGTATTGAAGTTTCTCCATCTGATTGGTCAGCTTATCCTGCTCCATGGTAACCTGCGTATTACGAAGGAAGTTCTGCTTCTCCGCCAACTCGGCCTCAGCGTTCAATATCTGCAAATCCAGATTTGAGTTGCTCAGACGAACAATGATATCGCCTTTCTTCACTTGGGCACCCTCTTCCACGACTTTCTCCTGTACGATACCGCCCTCCTCGGGGCTAAGCTGCACGACCGTGATAGGTTGCACCTGACCATCCATACGAAAGAAGTCATTGAATTGCTCACGGGTCACATTACCGATGCTAATCCCTCTCGCGTCCACTTTCAACGTAGAAGCATGATCACCAAAGATAATCCATCCCAACAAGATAACGAACAACACGCCACCCGCTACATAAGGAATATGCTTCTTCTGAAGACCTTTCTTTTTCTCTAATTGTATATCCATCGTATTCTATATTTTTTATTATCATCTAAATTCTATGTTCTCAATTCTTATTCATTGATAAGAGGCTTGCCCTTATAATAATCTACCAACTTGCTTTTCAATAAGTACATCAATCGCTTTTGAAGCAGATTGGCCTTGGACTCCAACAGCGTATTCGCGCTTGTCTGTACATCCAGCGTGCTCATCAGGCCTTCCTCGTACTTCCGTAGGGTAACACGATAAGCCAACTCATCCGATCTCACCTTCTTATCCATCTGTATGGCCTCTTTAGCGTATCCCTCACGATCCAAGACGGATTGCTCTACCGCTGTCTGCAACTGGCGAAAGACCTCTGTTCTTGTCTCCCGTGCGATCCGCATATTGTTACGGTAGCGACGAGCGTTCGTTAATCTGCTCAAACCATCGAATAAGGGGAAACTAAGGCTAAAAGAGACATATTCACCACGGTTATTTTTAAACTGATCCTTGAAAACTTCCGGGGCCTTATCAGATTTCAAGTTCTCGAAATAACTCGTAGAGATTCCGGCATTCAAATAAATACTCGGCAGCAACTTTCCTTTATAAATACGATATTGGTATTTACTTTGCGTTAATTGATACTCGGCTTGCAAGGCGGTAGGGTTATTCCCGGACGCATAAGCGAAAATCTCCGCCACGTTCTCTACTTCCGGGACATAATTGATATCAGGTAATAAAGTATCCACCTCCAGTTCTAAATCAGATGGATAATTCATACATTCCCTCAAGGTAAGCAAGGCCGTATTGAAAAGATTCTGCTGGTGGGTCAATGTATAATCATCGGCCGCTACTTGAGCCTCGAATTGAGCTACATCCGCTTTCCCTTTCAAACCCAGCTCTTCTTGCCGGCGAGTCTTATATAAGGTACGGTTACTCTCCTCCAATTTCTCGGCCGCCATACGAATCGTTCCTTTATAATATACCACATCCATATAAGCCTGCATGGTTTTCATCGCTAAATCATCTTTCGCTTTCTGGATGTCATTAACTCCCATACGGCGATTGGATTTTGCCATCAACCATTGATTGATCAGCTGTCCGCCCGTAAAAATAGGAATAGAAGCGTCGAGGCCATAGTTATTATTAAACGTAGAAGTATTCTCATAGGTATTGGTCGCAGGGTCAATCGAACGGCCAAAACTATATTGCGCTCCGACCTTAGCCGATGCCGCCGGGAAAAAAGAAGCTACAGCGGCATTCCGTTCCGCCTTATACGTATCTGATGTATAAACTTGCTTTTTAACCGATGGGCTGTTTTCCACGGCATAGCGCATACATTCATCCAAAGTCCAAAGTTTCTCTTGGGCCACCGTCGCGGTAGCGAAACTGAGAGAAAGAACTGTTGTAAGTAATATTTGTTTCATTGCTCTATTATTTTCTACTTAAAATAATAGCAAAGAACGTGCCAAAACACATAAACAACTAAACAACAACCAGATAACAAAAAGCCATTCTTTTAGAACTGTCCAATATTTTGACAACGCTGTCTAATTGTTTGACACTATTCCCACTTTGACACGTAAGAGCGTCTCCTCTTCTCCCTAAGCAAAAAACGCTCCGCTCCTATATGAATTCTTGCTCGATAGCCTATGAATTTTTATGCGCATACTGTATAATTCTACAAACCACGACGTGGTCTGTACAGATCAAGACGTGGAATATACAAATCACGACGTGGTCTATATATTCCACGGCGATAATCAGGAAATAGATGAGATAGTAATTATATTTGTATATAGTAAGAAGAATGTTTTTTACTTGAAGATACGAACAATTGTTTTGATTACAATCGTTGACTATCCTTTAGATTTAAGGGCAGGACACAAAAAAAGGGAAACAGTTGAATACCAACCATTTCCCTTTTTCTAAGTCGGGGTACCAAGATTCGAACTTGGGACCCCCTGCTCCCAAAGCAGGTGCGCTAACCGGACTGCGCTACACCCCGTTTTGCAATTCATAGTGTTTATCTCTGATTGCGGTGCAAAGGTACGCCTTTATTTTAAACTACAAAACTTTTTGGTAACTTTTTTCATGAAAAATATCATTTTCTTGTTGAGTGGATAGAATGGAACTTTGCGTCAGATAGTTCTTATCGTTGGCGTAAATAAATAAAAGGGTTCCATTCTTTATCGTATTAATAATTGGCTTACTGACAGATACAGGCAACGCAGGGCAACCAAAGCTACGTCCTAACCGACCCGAGGAAGCTGCCACAGAAGGATCGGAATAAGAGGCGCCATGAATTACAATCGCCCTTTGCTTAGCCAAATCATTTATTCCTTTTTCCAATCCATTTAGGATAAGCGAATAGCCATTCCGGCCTTGGTACGTATTTTCCGTCAGATAAAATCCTAAAGAGCTTTTATGGGAACCGTTCTCGTTCGAGAAAGAGGTCGCATAATTCCCTCCGCTATTCTTACCGTGAGAAACCAAAGAGGTGTAAAGTATTCTCTTTTGCCGTATATCCAATACAACCATACGCTCCGCCGTAGAAGGTTTAGAGAAATCGATCAATGTAAGGATATCCTTATTTTTCCGATCAATCTTCTCGGAACCTCTAAGCCCCTGCATAAACGCATCGAAACAAACCCATTGATCCAATCGCATCTCCTCATATAATTGGCGCCCCATAACCGCCACAGACGTTGATCCCGTTTCCGGAGATAGGGCACGCAAAACGCCACCGGTTGAAATTGAACCTACAGACAAGACAATAAAAAACAAATACAAGAAAATCCTTCGCATACTCAAAAACAATAACGCCGCAAAGTTATGATTTTTATTCTAATACAAAAACAATCGTCTTATTAACAGGCGCCCAATCGTAAACAAATTGCGCATGCGAAGTCGCGTTTCTCACACACATATGAGACCGTGGTGTCGTTCCCAACGAAGGACTATATTCGATCAACGATTTACGAGGAGCGTTGACCGGTACGCCATGGATATACGCCCCATTCGTAAAACGGTTGGCATAAGGAGCGAATCCGCCAGTCTCCTTGGAACCGTCTACCAAATAGATCATGCGAGACTTTTTTTCTTGGAGAACATACATTCCCAACGGGGTTTCCTGCGCATAAGGAGGACGATGCTGTCCGGTAGTCGCAGGGTTCATGCTACGAACCAACCATTTTGAGCCGACGTGCTCCAAGGTCGCGATATTCTGGTTATGACGATCCACGAAGATCGCCTTATCGAAGACTACCGTATCCCCTATTTGCTTGATATATTTCTTCGGAGCATACCACTCCTCCTCCCCATCATACACGGTTTGTATACGAGCGAATTTAGAATCCTCATCCATCGCCTTGATACGAACCAAGCTACCGTCACGTCCATAGATCTCGGGAATCACGGTATCAGTCAGCAAATAAAGCGGGACGGATTGATAGCGTTCTACACCAAGCGTATCGGAAACCCTCTTATAGGCATCTCTCTTGAAGACTTTTACAAGAGGAGCCTCTCCATTCCTGTTTTTATAGTTCTGCAAGATCGCCCATTGAGACGGCTCCTTTTGGATCGACTCCAATAAGGATAATCTTTCTTTCATTTTCTCCCACTGGAACTCCCGTGTCGTATCTTTATAGGGGTAAGTATCTTCTAAAGTATGCTTATCGTAAAGCAGCTCTTTCTCTATTTCGATATGGGGAGGCAAAGTCTCCATGATCACAGCGGAATCCTTCGATATAGAATCCACAGGAGTTAAGACCTCGGTTTGAGCAGGCTCGGTCCTCGGCGTACAATAACTTAGCGTACAAAGGCTCGATATCAAAAGTATAAAAACTGTTCTCGTCATCATTATTACCCGGGATTTATTTGAATATCGTAAATATACGATTTTTTCCAAATAACAGGTAATCTTATCATCTTGTTTACAAAGTAACCGCGCCAAATGACAGAGCTATCCTATATTCATCCTATAATCCATTTACTGCCCGGTATTAATGAGATAATCTTTGTCGTCACATAACAGCAGATAAATGTACTTACCGCAATACATGGTATGGCGGCGACAGTAGGCAAGGCTAAGTCGTGCTTAAACACCGTTACCCACAATCCGAGCCAAAATATATGCATAAGGTACATACCGTAGCTGAGTTTAGACATCTCTGTTATGAGTCGTGGAGATTTCGAATTGCCTATGCAAGTAAAAGCGAGGAACGTACCCGCCGTAAGAAGCACACAGTTGATCGTACAGAAAGCCCATCCGATCTCTATCTCAGGTGTGACAAGAGTTACTCCGGGTATCGCTTGGACATAGAAGGAATAAATCGTCAGCAAGGCACCGACGACCATCGAGGCGATTCCGATAACCAGACGTTTAGAACGGTTCCATGTAAGATGGACATGTATATAATGTGCCAGTACGAGGTATCCTAAATAACCGGAGAAGTACCACAGTATATGGTATTCGTTCCAAAAACATTGTCCCCACACCTCGCCGAAGCAACGATTGAGATAGGGCATACAGGTCGACAACAGAAACAAGCCGATGAAAAAACGCTCTTCTTTCGCCGTGGCTTTATTCAACCATGGCGATATTACGGGTATAAATAAATAGAGGCTGATCAAAGGGTACATGAACCACAAATGTCCAGCCTGTGAAGGAAAGTTCAAGAATATTCTCGATATATCTTTCAATGATGTCTCGGCATCTATCTGCCCCCACAGCAAGGGTAAAGTGCTGTATAGTATCATAAATATGAAAAACGGCGGTAAGATGCGGATACAACGCTGACGGTAGAATTGCCAAGAGGTCAGCCCTGCCTTCATCGGCGCAAGAAGAAAGGCGGAGACAATTATAAACAATGGCACCGCCATGCGTGAGAAACCATCGTATACGGCTACCCACAACCGATCGGCCTCATTGGCCAGATAAGATTGCGGTCCCACCATATCCGTGGAGCCCTCAGCTCCATAAAAGTTTTCACTGGCGTGGACAACCATGACAAGGAAGCACGCAAACACACGCACGTAATCCAAAAAAACTATACGCTTCATTTTTTGTTTTAGTATTATTATTCGTTAGATGATTTCAAGTTTGTCTTTTTACGCGAAGCATGCATTCAAGAGGGATATATTTCGATGTTTTTCCTGATACTGCTTTATGGCGCACAAAGGTAAAAAAGTCGGAAAGAATATATACCTTTGTCATATTATAAGTGAAATCTAAAATAAAAACATATGAGATCTATTAATGGCGCGGTTTTACGTAGCGCATTCGCGATGGTATTAGGGTTTGTTTTGGTATTATGGCCGGAAGCAGCCATAACCTATCTGGTTATCACGATCGGTATACTATTCATTTTACCGGGATTATTCGCTATCCTCAGCTATTTCACCCGACCGAAGAACGAGAACGGGGAGAAACCGATGTTTCCTATCGAGGCAGCGGGAAGCGTACTGTTCGGAGCGTGGTTGGTGATCATGCCCGAGTTCTTCGTGAATATATTAATGTACGTACTCGGAGCCTTATTGGTAATTGCCGGTGTACAGCAATTGGTTTCATTGATATCCGCAAGGAAATGGAGCAATGTACCGTTGGGGTTCTACCTGATGCCGGCTTTGATCTTGATAACCGGAGTAATGATTCTTGCCTACCCGTTCGGGGCGGCGGCAAATACATTCGTAATCTTCGGTGTAGCCAGCATTTTCTACGGGGCTTGTGAGTTGATCAACTGGTATAAGTTCCGCAAGCGTATAGAAAATACCGGATTATGATTTCCGGTATTCCATGGGTGATATACCCATATGCTTCTTGAAAAACTTACCGAAAGTGGATTGATCGGAGAAGTGGAGTATATCCGCTACTTGCTGAACCGTGGCTTGCGGGGCCTTCAACAGCATCTTGGCCTCGACGATCAAGGCGTCGTCAATCCATTTATTCGCTGATTTACCCGTTAGCTCTTTCAAGATAAGCGAAAGATACTGTGGGGTAATAAATAATTTCTCGGCATAGAAAGTAACGACGTGCTGCTCCTTGCAATGCTCGAAAAGCAATTGCAGGAACTGCTCGAAAAGCTCCTCCTTCCGGGAGAGTGTAGGTGCCGTCATCAGCTCCTTCTTACCCATAAAGATATTAGCCAACTCGATAAAGAAACCGACTAAGGCGTTTTGGAGAGCCTCCTTCTGGAAAAAATGGGTACGCAGCTTCATCTTTTCCCGTAAGATTGAGAATTGGCCGGATATATGCTCAGTCTCCTCGGCACTCATCGCAGCACATGGATTCTTACGGATCTGCATATAATGCACCATAGAGTTCTTTTTCCCTGCCGGGGTAGTATATCCATCCAGAAAAGATCTGGACACGATCAACAAACGCCCTCTCAAATCTTTGCTCACTTTCGATACCTGTATGATATGAGTCGGCATCAAGGTTATAAACGTATTCTTCTCTATCTTATATGGAATATAGTCTACCGAGATATCGGCAGTACCTTCCTGTACCAAGATCATCAACAAAGCATTTAAACGCATCGGGGTGGAATGCTCCAGCCTTTTTTCCTCGTAATTAATCAAATCTCCGTTCAGATCCGCTATCGATAAATCATCTTGAAAGTTGTCGCTGGACTCAATTCCCTTGATTAACTCAGTGACTTCAATTAAAGGTAAATTTTTCATATCTATCTGTAGATTTTTATTATCACCTCGGACAAAGATAGAAATAAAAAGCCAAAGACCACCCACTATTTCGTTTTTAACCAATTTTCATCCAAAATTGAACGAATAACAAGAATTTTTGACAATATCCTGTTTCATTCCATACCAATACCGTAACAGTATAAACCTTTCTGGTTTTCTAAATATATCAGACCTTTGCGAATAGATTCGACGGGAATATCCGGTCATTGGTCGATTCCAACGGACGAGTCAGCGCTTTTTACTTGTATACGGGGATTGCCCCGGCTACTTTTGACGTAACAAAAACGAATATGATAAAAGAACAGATTATTAATACGGCGTTCGATCTTTTTTCTCAATATGGCATCAAGAGTGTGAGTATGGATGATGTAGCGAAAGCGGCTGGCATCTCCAAGCGTACACTTTACGAGTCGTTCGAGGACAAGGAAACCTTGCTGATCGAGGGGATCGATCACAATTCCGAATCGCTCGGACAATATCTGACGGGACTGGAAAAAGAACCTTTCAATGCCTTGGAAGTAATCCTGCTCTTCTATGAGGAGATGATGAAAAACCCGAGATGGTTCAACGAGAAGTTTTACGAGGACTTGAAGAAATATCCGAAAGCCCAACAAAAAATAGAGATGAATAAAGCGAGAATGGGTAAGAGGTGTATGGACTTGTTCACACGGGGCGTTAAAGAGGGCGTGTTCCAAGAGGGGATCAACTTCGAGATCATGGCCTTACTGGTGAAAGAGCAGACGAAGATGTTGCGGCCTTCCAATGTCTTCTGCAAGCATTCCATCACCGAGGTATACAACACGATCCTCCTCACATTCCTGAAAGGAATCAGTACCGAGAAGGGAAGAGCGATCCTAGACCGATTCGATCTCAAACAATCCTATGATTTATAGCGAACACTTAATGAGTTTAATCACAGACAAAATCTATCCTAAATGAAACGATTATTGATGAGTAGAAAAATGATGTTGGTCACATTTATGGTATTGCCTTTTCTGGCGGCGAGACCGGTTCTGGCTCAAGACACCCTGAAACTGGATCTTGGGAAAGCGCTAGAGATCGCCCTTAGCGAGAACCCGACCGTAAAAGTTGCCGATAAAGAAATACAGAAGAAAAAGTACGCACGTAAAGGCTCGTACGCTTCTCTATTTCCGCAGATCAGTTTTGCGGGGGACTACAACCGTACCTTGAAGAAACAGGTGATGTATATGGATTTCGACATGGGTGACATGGGAGGCGGCAGCTTGCCCGAAGGCACGGACATGTCGAGTATGGACGAGGGCTTCGAGGTAGGACGTAGCAACAACTGGAGCTTGGGCTTCAACGCTTCCATGCCACTGGTGAACGCCTCCTTATGGAAAAGCTTGAGTATCTCGGCCTTAGACGTGGAATTGGCGGTGGAGCAAGCTCGCTCTTCTAAAATAGCGATGGTGAACCAAGTGAAAAAGAGCTTTTACGCCGTCCTTCTGGCAAGCGACTCTTACCGGGTATTCAAGCAAAGTTACGACAATGCCATGGAGAATTATCTGGATATCAAACGGAAGTATGAACAGGGAACCGTAGCTGAATACGACTTGATACGTGCCGATGTGACGGTAAAGAATACAGAGCCTAATCTGTTGCAGGCAGAGAACTCCCTTACCTTGGCTAAATGGCAGTTAAAAGCGTTATTGGGTATGGATCTGGATTTAAATATCGATTGCGACGGGCAACTGACGGATTTCAAGTCCAGCCTCTTCGCCGACTATCTATCCACGGATACAACCTTATCCGAGAATACCGACTTGAAACAATTAGACCTTCAGGCGGAACAGCTAAAAAAGACGCTGGTCATGCAGAAATTCGATTATCTGCCGACCTTGTCGCTGACCGGTCTATATCAATGGAGTGCCATGAACAATGACTTCAAGTTCAAGAATTACAGATGGAACCCCTATTCGATGATCGGTATCACGTTATCGGTTCCTATCTTCTCCGGAGGTAGTAAATTTTATAAGGTAAAGCAGACGAAAGTCTCCATCGACCAACTAAACCTGCAACGGGACGATACCAAGCGTAATTTGCAGTTGGCCGTTAAACAGTACATAGATAATATGAATACCTGTATCAAGAAGTTCGACGCCGCCCAAAAGGGAGTCGAGCAAGCGGAACGGGGATATATGATCTCGCAAAAACGGTACGACACCGGAGCCGGTACATGGCTGGAGATGAACGATGCCGAACTTGCCTTGACGCAGGCCCGGTTGAACTTCAACCAATCTATCTACGACTATATGGTAGCGAAGGCGGATCTGGAGAAAGTATTGGGTAACGGACAGATGAATTGAAAATTAAAAATTGAAAGTTTAATAGATAATAATTAGGAACAATTATATGAAGACAAGTCAAATGCTGAAAGTAATACCGATAGCTACATTGGCCCTGCTGATGTCTTGCTCGGGTAATAAGAGTGAGGAAGCCACGGAAACACAGAATGAGAAAGTAAAGGTGAAAGTGGAGACGGTCTCTGTTCAAGACGTGGAGCAACTCAGTGAATTTACCGCTACGGTGGAAGCGAATATCAAAAATAATATCGCTCCCCAAACCCCATTCCGTATCGAGAAAATCTTCGCCGAGGTAGGCGACCATGTAAAAGCCGGGCAGTTATTGGCCAAGATGGACGCTACAAGCCTAAAGCAAGCGAAGATACAATTGGATAACCAAGAGATCGAGTTCAAACGTATCGACGAGTTGTATAAGGTAGGCGGTGCTTCCAAATCCGCTTGGGATGCCCAAAAGACTTCCTTGGAAGTGGCTCGCGAGACGTATAAAAACTTGGTGGAGAACACCCAATTGCTAAGCCCGATCAGCGGAGTCGTAACCGCCCGCAACTACGATAGCGGCGATATGTACAGCGGCGGAAGCCCCATCTATACGGTAGAGGAAATCCGTCCGGTCAAATTAATGGTGAATGTCTCCGAGAGTCTTTTTACGAAAGTGAAGAAAGGCCATGAGGTAGACATCCGGCTGGATGTGTACGGAGACGAGGTTTTCAAGGGTAAAGTCAACTTAGTTTACCCGACGATCGATCCCTCTACCCGCACGTTCCCCGTGGAGATCAAGATCGCCAACTCGGATGAGCGAGTGCGACCGGGTATGTTCGCCCGGGTGACGATGAGTTTCGGCCATATGGATCACGTGGTGGCTCCGGATCGCTCTATCGTAAAACAATCAGGTGCCGGCGACCGGTATATCTATGTATGCAAAGACGGCAAGGTATCCTACCAGAAGGTGGAGCTAGGACGCCGTATGGGTGATAAATATGAGATCATATCCGGAGTGGAGGATGGCGACCAAGTGGTTATCACCGGGCAAAGCCGCCTGACGAACGGTATGGAAGTTGAAATCGAAAACGAATAACAGACTATGAGTTTATATGGAACAGCGGTAAGAAAGCCCGTATCGACCGCCCTTGTATTTGTGGCGATCGTGATCTTCGGACTTTTTTCCTTAAGCAGGTTATCAGTGGACTTGCTTCCGGAGATAGAGACGAACACCATCATGGTGATGACGGCCTATCCCGGCGCCAGCGCTTCGGATATCGAGATGAATGTTTCGAAGCCCTTGGAAAACGTGTTGAATAGCGTAAGCGACTTGAAGCATATCACGTCGCAATCCCGTGAGAATATATCGATCGTAACGTTGGAATTTAATTATGGCATCGATATCGATGTTGCCACGAACGATGTCCGCGACAAACTGGACATGGTGGAGTCTTCCCTACCCGATGACGTAGAGAATCCGATCATTTTCAAGTTCGGTACGGATGATATCCCCATCTTGATCCTTTCCGTGACTGCGGAGGAGAGCACGAACGCTCTTTACAAGATCTTGGACGATAAGGTATCCAACCCATTGGCCCGTATCAGTGGCGTGGGTGCCGTGTCTATCTCCGGTACGCCGATCCGTGAGTTGCAAGTGTATTGCGACCCGTACAAGTTGGAGGCTTACGGCCAGACCATCGAAGGTATCTCTACCATCATCGCACAAGAGAACCGGAATACACCGGGAGGTAGCGTAGATATCGGCTCTAATACCTACTCCTTGCGTGTTCAAGGAGAATTCACGGACGCTAAGCAGATGCTAGACCTAGTGATCGGTAGCCAGAACGGAAAGAACGTATATCTGCGTGACGTGGCCCGTGTAGAAGACAGTATCGAGGAACGTGCGCAAGAGACGTTCAACAACGGCACGAAAGGTGGTATGATCGTCATACAGAAACAGTCCGGAGCGAACTCGGTGAACATCGCCAAGAAGGTACACCAGAAACTTCCGGAGATACAGGCTAGCTTACCCTCAGACGTGAAGCTGGACGTAATCATGGATACTTCCACGAATATCTTGAATACGATCGATAGCTTGAAAGAGACGATCATGATTACCTTTATCATCGTTATGTTGGTGGTATTCGTGTTCTTGGGACGTTGGAGGGCCACGTTTATCATTATCTTGACCATCCCGATCTCTTTGATCGCTTCTTTCGCTTATTTGCTGGCCTCGGGTAATACGTTAAACATTATCTCGTTGAGCTCACTTTCTATCGCTATCGGCATGGTGGTGGACGACGCTATCGTGGTATTGGAGAACGTAACGACCCATATCGAGCGGGGTAGCCAGCCGAAACAGGCCGCCATACACGCCACGAACGAGGTGGCTATCTCGGTTATCGCCTCCACCCTTACGATGTTGGCGGTGTTCTTGCCGTTGACGATGGTTACGGGTATGGCGGGTATCTTATTTAAGCAGTTGGGATGGATCGTTAGTATCATCATGATCGTTTCTACGGTAGGTGCCTTGACATTGACCCCGATGCTTTGCTCACAGTTATTACGCCAGCAACCGGAGAAGGGTAAATTGTACCGGATGTTCTTCACGCCTATCGAAAAGGGATTGAACGCCTTGGATCGCAGTTACGGACGCTTCTTGAACTGGGCCGTACGCCACCGGAAAACGGTGATCGTAGGCGCTACGCTGATCTTCATCGGCAGTATGATGCTGATACCGGTCATCAAGACGGAATTTTTCCCGACGCAAGATAACGCACGCATCGGTATAACGATTGAGTTGCCGATCGGTACACGGCAGGATATTACCCGTGAGTTAGCTCTCGACATCGACAAGAAGTTCCGTGAGAAATATCCGGAGATACTGATCAGTAACTTCACGGAAGGTACGGCGGATACGGATAATACCTTCGCACAGCTAAGCAATAACGGTACGCATATTATCGAGTTCAATATAAACCTGACTAGCGTGGGCGACCGTGAGAGAGGTCTTACCGAGATTTGCGAGTTGATGCGGCAGGACTTAGCCCAATACAGCGAGATCAAGAAATTCGAGGTACTCGCCGGAGGGCAGGAAGGTTCTATGGGTGGAGAGACCTCGGTTAACATCGAGATCTATGGTTTTGATTTCGCCCAGACGGATGCCGTGGCGAATGAGATCGCCCGTCGTATGAGAAATGTAAAAGGATGCTCGCAAGTAAATATCAGCCGTGAGGATTATATCCCGGAATACCAGATCGACTTCGACCGGGAGAAACTGGCCATCAACGGGCTGAACGTAACAACCGCCTCCATGTATCTCCGAAATCGTGTAAATGGTTCCACCGCTTCAAAATATCGTGAGGATGGAGATGAGTATGATATCAAGGTACGTTACGCCCCAGAGTTCCGTGAGTCCGTAGAGGATCTTGAGAATATTTTGATCTATAACAATGAAGGCAAAGGCATCCGCATCCGTGATTTAGGCAAGGTAGTGGAACGTATGACTCCCCCGACCATCGAGCGTAAAGACCGTGAGCGTGTGATCACCGTATCTGCCGTAGCGGGTAAGGGAGCGGCATTGAGCGACTTGGTTGCCGCCGCCCGGAACGAGTTGAAACAAATGGATATCCCATCCGACGTAAGTTGGCAGTTGGGTGGAACATTCGAGGACCAGCAGGATACATTTACCGATTTGGGTATCTTGATGGTATTGATCATCATCTTGGTATTCATCGTGATGGCTGCCCAGTTCGAGTCGTTGGTAGACCCGTTCGTGATCATGTTCTCTATCCCGTTCGCCTTTACAGGTATCGTATTGGGATTGGCGGTCACGCAGACACCATTGGGCGTTATGGCTTTGATCGGCGTGATCATGTTGATGGGTATCGTGGTTAAGAACGGTATCGTGCTGATCGACTATACGATCTTATGCCGGGAGCGTGGCATGGGTATTATCACGTCGGTAGTGACTGCCGGTAAATCCCGTCTCCGTCCGGTATTGATGACAACGTTGACGACCGTTTTGGGTATGATCCCGATGGCGGTGGGAACCGGCGAGGGTTCCGAGATGTGGCGCTCGATGGGTATGACTGTGGCTTGGGGTCTTTCCGTATCCACCTTGATTACCTTGATTATTGTTCCGACGGTCTATGCCGTATTCGCTGCCAACGGCGTAAAACGAAGACGCCGTAAAATAAGGAAGGCATTACGAAATAATTAATTATCTTTGCGTACCATAGGGAAGCTGAGGCCAAGCAAACCTCGATGGGCATTGTTAGGTCATAACAATGCCCATTGTAAGGTGCTTACGATGCCCATTATAAGCTGTCTTGAATGCCCATCGTAAGAAAAGCTTCCCTACGGATATGCGATCTCATAAAAACAACTATATGAAAGCGATATTTATATCTTTCAATCAAGCGTATTACGAAGCTATCGTCAGTATCATGGACCGTAATAACCTTAAAGGTTTTACCTATTGGGATGTCGTGCAAGGACGGGGAAGTAAAACAGGCGAGCCACATTACGGCAATCACGCTTGGCCTACCTTGAATTCAGCTATCCTTACGATGGTAGAAGACGAGAAGGTCGATCATTTTCTGGAAATCCTACACAACTTAGACAAGGAAACGGAAGCGCAAGGGCTTCGGGCCTTCGTCTGGAATATAGAGAAAACCATCTAACTTAATTTTTCGAAACAACTATATTAATCTATTGATATGGACAAATCAATCCTGTTTACACCCGGTAAGATCGGTCCGCTAACACTTAGGAACCGCACGATCCGGGCCGCCGCATTCGAGAGTATGTGCCCGGGAAACGCTCCCTCGGAGCAGTTATTCAACTATCACACATCCGTAGCCGCCGGAGGGATCGGCATGACGAACATAGCTTATGCCGCCGTGACGCAAAGCGGCTTGTCGTTCGAGCGTCAGCTGTGGATGCGTCCGGATATTATTCCCGGCCTCCGCAAGCTCACCGACGCTATCCATAAAGAGGGAGCCGCCGCTTCCATCCAGTTAGGCCATTGTGGTAATATGTCGCATAAGCGGATTTGCGGATGCACGCCTATTTCAGCGTCCAGCGGTTTCAACCTCTACTCTCCCACGATCGTACGAGGTATGAGACAATCCGAGATCGCTTCCATGGCTCGTGCCTACGGCGAGGCCGTACGATTGGCACGTGAGGCAGGTATGGACGCTGTCGAGATCCATGCCGGGCATGGTTATCTGATCAGCCAATTCCTTTCCCCGTATACCAACCACCGGAAAGACGAATATGGAGGAAGCCTTGAGAACCGTATGCGCTTCATGAGAATGTGTATGGAAGAGGTGATGAAAGCAGCAGGTTCCGACATGGCCGTAACCGTAAAGACCAATATGCGGGACGGGTTCAAGGGAGGACTTGAAATAGACGAATGCCTAGAAGTAGCCCGTACACTCCAAGACCAATGCGGAGCGCATGCCTTAGTACTAAGCGGCGGATTCGTGAGCCGTGCCCCCATGTATGTAATGCGGGGAGAAATGCCGATCCGTACGATGGCGTATTATATGCCTCGCGGCTATCTACCGATTGGAATCCGCATGGTAGGTAAATATATGATTCCCTCGGAACCGTTTAAGGAGGCTTACTTCCTTGAAGATGCGTTGAAATTCCGCAAAGCCTTACATTTACCTCTTATTTACGTAGGAGGATTGGTCTCCAGAGACAAGATCGAGGAGGTACTGAACGACGGGTTCGAGTTTGTGGCCATGGCACGTGCCTTGGTGAACGAGCCGGGCTTCGTCAACCGTATGAAAGAAGACGAGCACGCTCGTTGCGATTGTGGGCATAGCAACTATTGTATCGCCCGTATGTATAGTGAGGATATGGTCTGTCATAAGAACGTGAAAGGTCTTCCGGAATGTATCGTACGTGAAATCAAAAGGCTTGAATATAAATAATGGAAAAGAAATGGGCTTTAGTCACGGGGGCCAGCTCCGGAATAGGTCTCGCCTATGCCGAGGAACTAGCCTCACGAGGCTATCAGTTAGTGATCGTCAGCAATGAGGAGCAGGCGATCCGGGAGAAAGGTGAGTTTCTCTCCGAGAAATATGGTATAGAAGTTTTGCCGCTTTATCGTGATTTGGCGATCCCCGGGGCGGCCAAGGAGCTATATGATACTTGCCAAGAGAAAAACATCCCAATAGAGGTATTGGTCAATAACGCCGGTATGTTTTTTTTCTGCGAGACCTTACAAGCTAAGGCCAACATCGTCGAGAAAATGCTCTACCTCCACGTGACCACTCCTACCCAGCTTTGTTATTATTTCGGGCAAGAGATGAAGAAACGGCGTCATGGATATATCCTCAATATGTCATCCCTATCTTGTTGGCTACCTTATCCGGGAATTACGCTGTACGCTTCCACCAAGCGATACTTGAAAAGCTTCTCCCGAGGCTTGCGTTCAGAGTTACTGGATTATGGAGTAAGCGTAACCGTACTTTGTCCCGGCGCCGTCGCCACGAATTTATATAACCTAAGCGACAACTTAAAGACCTTAGCGATCCGCCTAGGTATCATGATGCGTCCGGAAAAACTGGCTAAAAAAGGGATTAATGCCTTGTTTCACCACCGGGCTTCCCTATTACCGGGCCTCTTCAACAAAATATGCACACCCCTCGTAATGCTCCTCCCCCACGGCCTTGTCCGTTGGATCATGCGAACCACGAAATTAGTGAAGCTAGATCGATAATCCGACAAATAACATGCGAAATATTTGTCACATCAAACAAAAATCGTATCTTTGCACCGCTTTTTAGCCCCGTACCGTGTGATGGGAAATTAGGAAGCAAAATAACTAATTTTGAGTAACACAAAAATTAAAGAAAATGAAGACATTTGAGTTAGAAGGAAAAGGAAGAGAGATCGTCGCTCGTTCCGCTGATCAGAAAAGAGCCTTGAAGGCAATGCGTAAGAACAATGAAATTCCCGCTGTATTATACGGTGGCGAAAAAGTAACTCACTTCACGGTTACAAAAGAAGCCGTTCGTAAGTTGGTTTACACTCCGGAGATTTTCGTTGTTGAGTTAAGCATTGACGGTAACAAGACGATGGCAATCGTTAAGGACATGCAGTTTCAACCTGTAACTGACGAAATCCTTCACATGGACTTCTTGGAAGTATCTAAGGACAAAGCCGTAGTAATGGAAGTTCCGGTTGTTTTGGAAGGTCACGCAGAAGGTGTTAAAGCCGGTGGTAAGTTGTCTCTTCAAATGAGAAAACTGAAAGTGAAAGCTATATACGATCAAATCCCTGAAAAGTTGACGATTAATGTGGATCACCTTGGCTTAGGTAAGACTATGCAGGTAGGTGCTTTGCACTTCGAAGGTCTTGAATTGATGAACGCTAAAAACGCTGTTGTTTGCGCCGTTCAATTGACTCGTGCCGCTCGTGGTGCTCAGGCTAAAGGATAATCTGAGGTAAAAACATTATTACAATACATGAAGGGGAGGATATTCATAGAATGTTCTTCCCCTTTCTTTTATAGATTCGAGGATAATGAAATATTTGATAACAGGACTTGGTAATATCGGTTCCGAATATTGGGGAACCCGCCATAATATAGGTTTCCGGGTTGTCAACCATCTGGTAGAGAGCGTAGGAGGCAATTTCACTGAGGAGCGATACGGGGCAATCGCACGCATACGGGTGAAAAACTGTGACTTGATCGTGCTAAAGCCGAATACCTTTATGAACCTCAGCGGCAACGCCGTTCGGTACTGGTTGCAAAAAGAGAACATTCCCGTGGAAAATCTATTGATCGTCGTAGATGATCTGGCATTGCCATTCGGAACCTTACGTCTGAAACCAAAGGGTAGCGACGCCGGGCATAACGGGTTGAAGAATATCGCCCAGTTATTGAATACGCAGGAATATTCCCGCCTTCGTTTCGGCATAGGCAGCGATTTCCCACGGGGCGGACAGATCGATTACGTGCTAGGGAAATTTCCCCCAGAGGAATTGCAATTGATGCCAGAGATATTGGATCGTGCGACAGAGATCATCAAGAGCTTCTGCCTCGCCGGCATCCAGATTACGATGAATCAATTTAATAATAAATAAAAAGAGACTGAGAATACAGATATGAACGAGGTACGTATCGATAAATGGATGTGGGCGACCCGTATCTTTAAGACCCGCACGATAGCCGCGGAAGCTTGCAAGAAAGGGCGTATCATGATAGGTGGAGTAACGATCAAACCTTCCCGCATGATCAAGGTTGGCGATGTGATCCAAGTGCGTAAACCGCCGATCACCTTCTCTTTTAAGGTAATCGGATTGATCGAGAATCGTGTGGGCGCGAAGCTCGTCCCGAATTACTTGGAGAACGTGACAACCCCGGATCAGTATGAGATTCTGGAGATGAACCGTATCTCCGGTTTCGTGAACCGTGCGAAAGGTCTCGGACGTCCTACCAAGAAAGACCGTCGTGAACTGGAGCAATTCACTGAGCCGGAATTCATGGATGACGGATTCGATTTCGAGTTCGACTTTGGAGAAGAGGAAGAGTAGTAAGCATGCTGATTTCCATTTAATTACATTTACCAATATTTTCATCAAGAAGTAAAAGTATTTTCACCTAGAGGTAAAACTGTTTACATACTGATGTAACGCCATTTACCTCTAGAGGAAAAAACATTTACCATTAGAGGTAAATGGCGTTACAACGGTATGTAAACGGCAATTATCCCTATTGATTCTCCTCGGAAAGCAGATTCCCCTCCTCATCCCAGCTACGCCAGACACCAGATTTCTTCCCTGCCGTATAGAACATCTCATACAACAAATTTCCCTTATCACTCCAGATACGCCAAGGGCCGTCCTTTTGCCCTTCCTTATAAGAAGCCAGGCCGATCAGCTGTCCGTTCTCATTATATGTACGCCATTCTCCGTGAAAGATCCCATGATAATAGGAACGCACCTCGGCGATCTTGCCACTCGGATAATAAATCACGTAAGTTCCCTCCGGACGGCCATCTTTCAAATATAACTCCATCTTAAGCATACCATCGTCATAAAATTCCGTATAACGACCCGTATATGGAGTGGTTTGCGTGGCATCGGTATAATACTGTCCTTCGCTTAAAACCAAGTCTTGCGCTTGTACGGTCCATGAGGCCCCCGCCATAAAAGCAGAAAATAACAATAGCTTTTTATTCATGATACATTCTTATCTAAATTATATGCGAAAAGACACCGAGGGATCTTTCCGGATACCTCAGTGCCCCAAACAAATTCACAGCCTATTCAAAGTCAAGCTAAATTAATATTCAGTGTTATTCGGATCGAAGTTGGTCCAGTTAGCGGCCCAGTCATTCTTGCCATCAAAAGCTCCCTTATAAGATACCTTCTCGAAGAAAGCGTCGTTCAAAGCCGTATCAGAGAAATCCGCTCCGTCAATCTTATCCGCTACGATCGATGTATAGTCACCATCTTTAGCGATGATATCATTGCTGGAAGCGTAAGTAAGGTTGCTCAAGTCTGCTGTCTGAAAGTAATTTTGGCTAGTTTCATCCTTGAAATTCTCCCACATACCGGCGAAGATCACATTCTTAACAACCGCACCCACATTTGCGTTTTGCAGATACAAACCGTATGGCCAACCCACGAAAATCGAGTTATACACATTCAAGGAAGAGTTACGGCGGATGTGCATAGCGGCTTGGAATGATCCACCCTTAGCGCCATTAGCCGCGTCTTCCGTAACATAAAAGATATCATTTTCCGTTTTACCAGCTGATTCACCATAGAACGGACCGATCAAGGTCACGTTAGAAAAGACCGGAGTGGTAAGTGGAGTATTATTGGAACCATCAGCGTCGTTATCAGACTCGAAGCCATTGGACTTGGACGTATCAGCGTGCTTCGGGTCGCGAACGCCTAACAAGAACTGCAATTTACCTTGGAATCCATAGTCCGTATCAAACTCATCATCCCAACCTTTGTAAGCAATCAGGTGTTTTGCGTTTACCGTACCGCCAAACCACTCGAATGAGTCGTCGCCACAGAAAGAGACCTGCACGTATTCGATCGTAGTGCCACGGCCAACACCACCGCAAGTCAAACCATTGATCTCCTTATTTGGCTCCAATGGATAACCGGCGAACTCGATACGGACATATTTCACGATACCGGAGTTATCTTCCGGATCCTTTCCACCGTAGTAAGAACGAGGACCGCCCTCTATCTGAGCCTCGCCAGCCGTATTATTCACGATAGACTTGCCACAAAGAATCAAGCCACCCCAATCACCATAGGTACGAGAAGCTTTCGGTTGGTCGGAAGTGAACACGATCGGTTTCTCCGCCGTACCCTCGGCGATGAGCTTTCCGCCACGCTCGACGATCAAGGAGCCTTTAGACGATTTCTCCCCCTTGATTACCGTTCCCGGCTCGATCGTCAAGGTCACGCCATCCGTCACATATACGAAACCTCTCAACAGGTTGTTATCAGCAGCCTTCAAGGTCATATCCGAGGTAATCTCACCTTCCAATATAACATCTTGAGTTTCCTCTACAGGCGGCTCTACATTTACGAGATCATCATCGTCGCCACAAGCGGTTGTTCCAAACATCGTGGCCATACAGAAAGCGGCGGCCACACCTTTTAATAATAACTTGTTCATAAGTAAACGAATTTAGTTTATATGAGTGAATTCAAATTAAAACTTCACGGCTACACCTAGATTCACGGTCACACCCGGACGATAGCTACGGATTAATTGCTCAACCTCCCGTTTCTCTCCGGAAGCCTCTGTTAACTCTAGGAATTGTTTATATTCTACTTTTGAGTTCAATAGATCTTTTACGCCTCCCTTGACCTCCACGTATTTACCGATCTTCTTCGAGAAACTCAAGTCCAAGGAGTTACGGGGCATCTCATAGATATCGGGAATATCATCGTTCGGGTTCTGCTTCGGTACGCCTACCGTCTCAATACGCTTGCCAATCCGGTTATACAAGGCGGAGGCTGAGATTCCTGCGTTGTCATTCTGATAGAATAAGCCCGTATTGATCAAGTAAGGGGATTGCCCCTGCATCGCACGATCCCGCTCGAAAGAGCCCTCGGCGAAATACACCCTACTATGGATATAAGCCCCGTTGAATACGAAGCTCAAGCCTTTCAGACCGATAAAGTCCAGATTCTTCTTGATATCCAGCTCCACGCCGAAAGCATTCGCATGATCGGCGTTGTGGTATGTGTACTGCAATCCGGAACCCGCTTCCATATAGGTTTGCTCGATCGGATTATCGAACCGTTTGTAGAAACCGCCGATCGTCACCGTCTCACCCGGAGCCGGGTAAAATTCATAACGCAGATCCATATTATTCGCATAAGCGTTCTTCAAGTTTACGTTACCCGTGATATTCGCATCTAAGGCGAAATCATAATATACGTAAGGTACGATCTCCCGGAACTCCGCCCTATTCACGGAACGTCCATAAGCCAAGCGTACTTGGTGCTTCTCATTCAAATTATAAGCGATGTTGACGGAAGGAAAGAAATCCGTAGCGTTCTGATCCAGATGCACCGGTTTTATACCGTCCGACTCATAACCATCTAATTTCAATTGATAGTACTCCATACGTACACCTACGTTCGCATTCAGCCTCTCTCCCCAGTTCAGTTTAGCGGCTACGTAAGCGGCACCCAGCAGATTATCGGAAGTATAAGAGTCGCTCTTGTTCGTACTCTCTTTCATATAGATACGATCGGTCGATATATTTGCGTCCGAGAAGACCGAGCTGTAGTCCCATTCGGCAAAACGGTCATAACCACTTCCCAGCATATTATAGACAAAACGACGGGCATCAAAGTTACGTTTCTTAAACTCTCCATATACCCCCGTGTTCAAGACAGGGGTAAACATCTCCGAGACGGCGAACTTATGCTCGTAATTCAAGGCGGCGGAAGCGCTGTTATCTTTCAAGTCTTGATAATAACGAGTCGGGTCGGACACGTAATAACGAGAGTCACCATCCGTCGTACTCTCCAAAGATTTTACCACCTTGCGATCCGGTTCCTTGTAAGCGGCGAAAGCATAACCTAACGTCCAATCCAGTTTATTCATATCTTCTCTCAATTTATGCACCCCGCTTAGCTGGCCGGAATAGGTAGTGCGTCCGGTATAAAGGGATTCCCATTTCCGGATATTTTGGTCGGAGTAGAAATCCGTTCCCTCTCGTTGCGATAAGGAAGAGGTTCCACGCTGGTTGAAGAAATTCCTGAACTCATATTTGCTCGTTCCCTTCATCAACGACCAGTTGAACAAGGCTCCTAATTTTGTCGTATTCTTATATTGTACATCATCGTAGCGGTAACGGTATGAGGATTGATCCTTGGCCATGTCGTACGAGAGGTAGTTGTTGTTTTTCATCTCGTAATAATCATAGCCCGTGCTATAGTTCACACTGGTGATATTACCGATCTTCATGTCACCGATATCAAAGGTACGATTCATCGTGAACGTCAGTTTCTGTTCCGGCATCGCCGTGAAATGACACACGTTCCATCCCGTATTCGCCCGCTTCGTAAACGCCGCCGCATCCGCTGCCGATATGTCGTTCAAATGAGATGGGGCGTTCGAGGGTAACATTCGGGAGCCAGCGCCAAAGCCCAGATAATCCAAGGCGGAACCTTTCGTCAGTTGGAAATCTCGGAAAGCGGAGTTTGTATTAAACCCGACTTGATAGGAGACGTTGAGCGTATTACCCTCGGGAATATTCTTTGTCAGCACCCGTACGAAACCGCCGGAGAAATCCGCCGGAAGCTCGGCCGAAGGGCTCTTATATATCATCATGTTATCGATCAAGGAAGAAGGAAGCACATCGAACGAAAAGGCACGGCTGTCCGTCTCGCTGGAAGGGGTCGTGGCGTTGTTCAGCCATACATTATTATAACGTTGCGCCAGACCCCGGACCACGATGAAACGGTCGTCCACGATGGTGATTCCCGGGATACGGCGTAGTACCTCGGCGGCATCGCTATCCTGTGTTTTACTGATTTGCTGGGCGGAGATACCATTCACGACCGGAAGGCTCTTGCGTACGGTATTTAATACGGCCATCTCGGTTCCCAATTTCCGTTGGGCCACTACGACCACATTCTGTAATTGGAGGTTAGCGTCGGAAAGCTCGATATTCAACACCGCCTCTTGGCGTGCGACTACCGGAACATCCTTTACCGTTTGCGTTTGGTACGACACGTAAGAGGCGGCTACCGTATAAGTACCCGGCTTCACGTTCTCGATACGAAAATTACCGTCTATATCCGTGATAGCGCCAACCGTAGTCCCCTCGATCACGACCGAGGCGCCGATCAACGGTTCTTTCATCTTAGCGTCCGTAACCGTCCCGCAGATAACCCCTGTTTGTGCCCATAGAGAGAATGACAGGAAAACTCCCATCCAGAAAAGCCCTAACCTTTTCAATCTTTTGCCCCTTAAACTCTTTCCCATTATCTTACTACTTATTATTTCATCTTTGATTTCGACGCGAAAGTACGGGGGCGATATTTCAAAGATGTTTAGATCCGATAACAATAAAGACTACAAATGTTACATTTTTAAGACCGCAACTTTTCCTTATCGTTTGACATAGCTAACGTATTTTTACTACATTTGCACTCCTGAATGCATAAAGACATTTAATAACATGAAGAACATTAAAATTTTTCCGAAAGACTGGTTGCAGTTGCATCCCTATAAACAAAGCACTCCCGTGGATTCCTATTATACCGGAATAGCGAACCGTATCTACGATATCATGGAGAAGACCGAGTTGGTAAACTCCTTCGAGGGCGAGGAAACAAAGCAGATCTGTATCCGCATGGCCGCCTACTTCGAGGACGTGATCTCCGGCATGGGGATTTGGCGTGCCTTCATCCTTACCCATAAGGAGCTATACGGCAAATACCTTCCCTTCTACACTCCGGACGATCATTATTACGACGATGAGGTGAACCTTGAGGACGTGCGCTTCCTCCTTTGGCATTATACCCAGCAGTATCACGGCTATCGTAAAGGCACTTTCGTCAGTCCAGACAACCCTGCCAACGAATCCACCGGCATGCTTATCTACGACCTGTTCTGCAAAGAGTGGACCACGGCGCCGGAGAATACCCGCATGGCCAAGCTTTTCGCCCTTGATACCCGCTACGAGCGGCAAGAGGATTACGATCGTCTATTGCAATGGTTCCATTACGAATCCTATATCCTGCCTGAGTCGGCCCGGGAACTGAGCGACTTCGCCCACGACCGCTGGAAGGAGCAGCCCGACCTCAACCAAGAGCAGCTTAACAACCTGCTCGTCAACAGCCACGGCATGATGGCCTACACCAGCAAGACCTCCTTGCTAGGCCTGACCTCCCCGCAATGGCTGGCAAAGATATTGCCCGCCGAGCATCCCGACCATGCGGTATTTCAGAACACCGCCGACGAGTCTGTAGCTACCCTGCCCGACGATATGCTGGAGGAAAACCGCCAACAATACGAGACTTTCCGCAAAGCCGCAGGTGACAAACTGCTTCTCTATTTCGACAAGACCGAAGACGCACAAACATTTATCACGGAGACTTCCGGCCTTATCCCCGCCGAGAACTTCCATCTTCCCGAGGACTGGCAAGGCAAGAAGCTGGCGATCTACGCCACGCCCGAGGAAGGCGCCCAAGTCATCACCCGTGACGTGGAGTTGATCAAGGATGAGAACAATCCCTTCTACGACGCCAACCGTGCCGCCAAGCAAGCGCTCTCTTTCTTCATCGTGAAACATTGCAGCGTTTACTTCCTGAAAGAGCTGGTAGACCGAGGTATGTTGGCCGACGCACAAACAAAAAGCCTTACCAGCCCGGAACGTGGCAAGGCGATCATACAAGATAATTGGAAATTCCTATCCCGCTATTTCATCCGAGAATATCCCGATAGATAAAACAGATAGGAAGCGACATCACAATCCGTGACAGCGCTTCCGGAGAAAAAGAAGCACTGTCGCAAAACGTGACGGTGCTTCTTTTTTTAGTTCATCTTTCATTTAGCAAACTAACCAACCAAATATCTTTCAAATAAAAAGAATAAACCCAGTGAATACTTACAAATAGAAACATTAGATAAGATATTCTTATCTTTTCTCCGTTCTTTCGCTCCTACAAGTAATTACATTATGCCATTAATACCTATATTTGCGAAACAAATTGACGCAATAATCATTTATACGCAAACATAAGGTCAACAAATGAAAACAAACAGAAATCATTTTAATAGCAGACAAGGATTATACGACCCGTCTTATGAACATGACGCTTGTGGAGTAGGAATGTTAGTAAATATCCACGGCGAGAAATCGCACGACATCATCGAATCAGCCCTTAAGGTACTAGAGAACATGAGGCACCGAGGCGCCGAGGGAGCCGATAACAAAACGGGTGACGGAGCGGGAATCTTATTACAGATCCCGCATGAGTTCATCCTCCTGCAAGGAATTCCGGTTCCCGAAAAAGGCAAATATGGCACCGGACTAATCTTCCTCCCCAAAGACGAGGAACAGCAAGCAAGCATCCTCAGTATCCTCATCGAAGAGATCGAGAAAGAGGGATTAACCTTGATGCACTTACGCAAAGTTCCCGTTCATACGGAAATCTTGGGAAAGGACGCACAAGCGACCGAACCTGATATCAAGCAGATATTCATCATCGGCTGTAACGATCAGCAAGAGCTGGAACTAAAGCTATACCTCATACGTAAGCGGGTCGAGAAAAGGGTATCGGCCACCGACCTTCCGGCCAAGGATGATTTCTATATAGCGTCTCTTTCCACCAAAAACATCGTTTACAAAGGCATGCTGGAATCCATGCAGCTACGCCATTACTTTCCGGACCTGACGCAACCTTATTTCACTAGCGGACTGGCATTGGTACATTCACGCTTCAGTACCAACACCTTCCCCACTTGGAGTCTGGCGCAACCTTTCCGCCTACTGGCACATAACGGGGAAATAAACACGATACGGGGCAACCGGGGATGGATGGAGGCCCGGGAGAGCGTACTATCCTCCCCCAGAATCCCGGATATCAACGATATACGCCCGATCATCCAGCCGGGCATGAGTGACAGTGCCTCACTGGATAACGTATTGGAATTCTTCGTGGCCTCCGGGATGAGCCTGCCGCATGCCATGGCGATGCTGGTACCGGAGAGTTTCAACGAGAAGAACCCGATCTCCGAAGACCTAAAGGCTTTCTACGAATATCACTCCATCTTGATGGAACCGTGGGACGGGCCTGCCGCCCTGCTCTTTAGCGACGGACGCTACGCCGGAGGCATGCTAGACCGTAACGGTCTCCGCCCCGCCCGCTACCTGATCACGAAACATGACATGATGGTCGTGGCCTCCGAAGTCGGCGTCATGGATTTCGAGCCTAACGAGATCAAGGAAAAAGGCCGTCTGCAACCCGGAAAGATCTTACTCATCGATACCGAGAAAGGCGAGATTTATTACGATAGCGAGCTGAAGGAACAACTGGCGAACGCCCAGCCCTACCGTACTTGGCTGGAGAAAAACCGGGTGGAATTGGACGAGTTGAAATCCGGCCGTAAGATCCCTCATAAGGTAGAGGGATACGACAAGCTACTGCGTACGTTCGGATACAGCCGTGAGGATATCGAACGTATCATCGTACCGATGTGCACGGGAGGGGCGGAACCGGTCGGCTCCATGGGCAACGATACGCCACTGGCCGTATTATCCGCCCGTCCGCAAATCCTCTATAATTATTTCCGCCAACAATTCGCCCAAGTAACCAACCCGCCGATCGACCCGATCCGCGAGGAACTCGTCATGAGCCTGACCGAGTATATCGGGGCCGTGGGAAGCAATATCTTAGTTCCAACCGAGAGCCACTGTAAAATGGTTCGGCTGAACCATCCGATCTTGACCAATACACAACTGGATCTCCTGTGTAACATCCGGTATAAGGGCTTTAAAAGTGTTAAGCTCCCCACTTTGTTTGACGCAGAGAAAGGATGCGCAGGACTGAAAGCTGCCTTGGACGAATTATGTAAGCAAGCGGAGCAATCCGTCACCGATGGCGTTAACTACATCATTTTAAGCGACAGAAACGTAGATGAGAAAAAAGCGGTGATTCCCTCCCTGTTAGCGGTAAGCGCCGTGCATCACCATCTGATCTCCGTGCAGAAAAGGGTGCAAACAGCGCTGGTAGTGGAAACCGGCGAGATGCGTGAGGTAATGCACGCCGCCCTCTTACTAGGCTACGGAGCCAGTGCCATCAACCCTTATATGGCTTTCGCTATCTTGGATGATCTAGTAGACAGGCAAGAGATACAATTGAATTACGAGACCGCCGAGAAGAATTACGTGAAAGCCATTTGCAAAGGTCTATTCAAGGTGATGAGCAAGATGGGGATCAGCACGATCCGCAGTTACCGGGGAGCAAAGCTTTTCGAGGCGATCGGCCTAAGCCGGGATCTGGCAGATACTTACTTCGGGGGAACCACCAGCAACATCGGTGGTATCCGCTTGGAAGAGATAGCGGCAGATGCGATCGCCATGCATAACGACGCATTCTCCCACCCCACGGATTCTTTATTGGAACATAAAGGCATTTATTCCTTCCGCAAGGATGGCGAGAAACACGCTTGGAACCCGGATACCATTTCCATGCTTCAACTGGCTACCCGCTTGGGGAGCTACAAGAAATTCAAGGAATATTCCCATGTGGTTGATGAGAAGGAAAGCCCCATATTCTTGCGTGACTTCCTGACCTTCAAACAACGCACCCCGATCCCCTTGGAGCAGGTAGAGCCGGAAGAAGCGATCATGCACCGCTTTGTCACGGGAGCGATGAGCTTCGGTTCTATCAGCCGGGAAGCGCACGAGACGATGGCAATGGCCATGAACAAGATACACGGACGTAGTAACACGGGCGAGGGTGGTGAGGACTCGGCCCGTTTCGTCCCCCGTGAGGACAGATTATCGCTCCGCTCCGCCATCAAGCAAGTGGCCTCCGGACGCTTTGGCGTGACCACGGAATATCTGGTAAACGCCGACGAGATCCAGATCAAGGTCGCCCAAGGAGCGAAACCGGGCGAAGGAGGGCAGCTCCCCGGCTATAAAGTGAACGATATCATAGCCAAAACCCGTCACTCGATCCCGGGAATCTCTCTGATCTCTCCCCCACCTCACCACGATATTTACTCGATCGAGGACTTGGCGCAATTGATCTTCGATCTGAAGAACGTGAACCCTCAAGCCGAGATCAGTGTGAAACTCGTATCCGAGAGTGGCGTGGGAACTATCGCCGCCGGTGTAGCCAAAGCAAAAGCGGACCGGATCGTGATCTCCGGGGCAGAAGGAGGAACGGGGGCTTCCCCGATAAGCTCTATCCGTTACGCCGGAATCCCACCCGAGCTAGGACTATCCGAGACTCAACAGACGCTCGTGATGAACGGCCTCCGGGGACAAGTCCGCTTGCAAACAGACGGACAATTGAAAACCGGACGGGATATCGTATTGATGGCGATGCTGGGTGCCGAGGAGTTTGGATTCGCCACCTCCGCCTTGATCGTCTTAGGCTGTGTGATGATGCGTAAATGCCATATGAACACGTGTCCGGTAGGTGTCGCTACCCAAGATGAGGAATTACGTAAACGCTTTCATGGCCGACACGAATATTTGGTGAATTTCTTCACCTTCCTCGCCCGTGAAGTTCGGGAATATCTGGCAGAGCTAGGCTATACGAAACTAGACGATATCATTGGCCGTACGGACTTACTCATGCGTAAACCTTCTGATCATATCGAGAAACATGATCTATTGGATCTCAGCCGCTTGATCCATCTACCGGAACAAGCCGCCACGCAGGCCATCCATCATGTCACCCGTCAACTCCATGCGATCGACAACGTGAAAGATGTGGATATAATCCGTCACGCAAAGGCCGCCATCGAATCCGGACAGGAAGTATCGTTGGATTACGCGATAGCCAACACCGATCGTTCCGTAGGAGCCATGCTTTCCGGCGAGATCGCCAAGCGGTACGGGAACATCGGGTTACCGGAGAACACCCTGCATATCAAGTTCAAGGGGGCGGCAGGCCAGAGCTTCGGAGCCTTTCTGGCTCACGGCGTACATTTCCGGTTGGAAGGCGAGGCGAACGACTATCTCGGAAAAGGATTGAGTGGCGGACACATCAGTTTAATGCCTCCGGTACGCTCCACCTTTATAGCGGAAGACAATACGATAGCCGGTAATACCTTATTATATGGAGCTACCAGTGGTGAGGTTTATATCAACGGCCGGGTCGGAGAGCGTTTCTGCGTGCGAAACTCCGGGGCGATCGCTGTCGTGGAAGGTGTAGGCGACCACTGTTGCGAGTACATGACCGGAGGCCGGGTTGTCGTCTTAGGCAATACAGGCCGGAACTTCGCCGCCGGAATGAGTGGCGGTGTCGCTTACGTATGGAACAAGAATGGTGATTTCGATTATTATTGCAACATGGAAATGGTAGAGCTTTCCTTGATCGAGGATAGCACCTCACGGAAGGAACTTCATGAATTGATCCGCAAGCATTATCATCATACCGGCAGCCATCTGGCCGGATTAATGCTCGATAACTGGAACAAGTACGTGGATGAGTTCATCCAGATCGTCCCGATCGAATACAAGAAAGTACTCCAAGAGGAACAGATGCGCAAACTCCAACGCAAGATCGCGGAGATGCAGAAAGACTACTAAATATTTACACAAAAACAAGAGAACTATGGGAAACCCAAGAGCATTTCTAACGATACATAGACAAGAGGCGGGCTATCGTCCCGTCCACGAACGTATAGATGATTTCAGCGAGGTAGAACAGACCTTGAACAGCGGCGACCGCCGTACGCAGGCCTCCCGCTGCATGGATTGTGGCGTACCCTTCTGCCACTGGGCCTGCCCGCTGGGTAACAAGCAACCCGAATGGCAAGATTTGTTATACAAAGGCCGTTACAAAGAGGCATATCACGTATTGGAGCAGACCGACGACTTCCCGGAGTTCACGGGACGTGTCTGCCCCGCCCTCTGCGAGAAAAGCTGCGTACTGAAACTTAGCTGCGACGAACCTGTCACGATCCGTGAGAACGAGGCGGCTATCGTGGAAGCCGCTTTCTGGGAAGGATACGTACAGCCTATCCAACCGGTACGCAACGGGAAAAAGGTAGCCGTGATCGGTAGCGGTCCCGCCGGATTGACCGTAGCGAACCAATTGAACCGGAAAGGATATGAAGTCACCGTATTCGAGAAAGATGAGTTACCGGGCGGCTTGCTACGCTTCGGCATCCCCAATTTCAAGCTAGGCAAGCACATTATCGATCGCCGTATCCGTATCATGGAGCAAGAAGGGATTCTTTTCCGTGTAAACACGATGGTCGGCAAAGAGATATTAGCGAAAGAGGTAGTGAAAGATTTCGACGCTGTTTGCGTAGCGATCGGCGCCGAGGTTCCCCGGGATCTATCTATCGAGGGACGTCATTTAAGAGGCGTACATTTCGCCTTGGAGTTATTAAGCCAGCAGAACCGGATCTTAGAAGGCATCCCCATCCCGCCCAAAAGCCAGATCAATTGCAAAGGCAAGAAAGTCTTAGTGATTGGCGGAGGTGATACGGGTAGCGATTGTGTAGGGACAGCGAACCGTCATGGGGCGGCCTGTGTCACCCAGATCGAGATCATGCCCCAGCCACCCGTCGGACAGAATCCGGCGACACCTTGGCCCATGTATCCCCAAGTACTGAAAACCAGCAGCAGCCATGAGGAAGGTTGTATCCGCCGGTGGAACCTAACCTCTAAC
This sequence comes from Parabacteroides sp. AM17-47, assembly GCF_003434625.1. Lineage (NCBI taxonomy): Bacteria > Pseudomonadati > Bacteroidota > Bacteroidia > Bacteroidales > Tannerellaceae > Parabacteroides > Parabacteroides sp. AM17-47. The sequence goes on along the minus strand of NZ_QTLI01000016.1, from coordinate 91,909 downwards.
CGTTTTATCGGAGAGAAAAACAACCTGATAGGGGTTGAGGTAGAAGAAGTCGAATGGGTTCCCTCCCCAGACAGAGGCCGTCCGCAGATGAGGCTGACCGGCAAGAAAGAGATCATCGAGGCCGATCTGGTTTTCCTCGCCATGGGCTTCCTGCATCCGGAGCAAGAAGGATTGATCAAAGAACTGCGATTGGCTACCGACAACCGCGATAACATCGCCGTAGACAACGCCGGATATACCGCCAACAGCAACCTATTTGCCTGCGGAGACGCTGTCAGCGGAGCGAGCCTAGTCGTAAAAGCGATGGCCTCCGGCCGTAATGTCGCCCGATCCATCGACCGTTTCTTACAAACCAACTAATTTTCAACTTTCAATTTTTAATGATCATGTGTGGTATAACAGCGATATTCAATATACACGACGGAGCGCAAGCCCTGCGTAAACAAGCGTTATTAATGAGTAAACGAATCCGTCACCGGGGGCCGGACTGGAGTGGTATCTACCAAGGCAAAACCGCTATCTTGGCCCATGAACGCCTTTCCATCGTAGACCCTGCCTCCGGAGGGCAGCCTTTAGTCAGCCCCGACGGGAAACTCATCCTCTGCGTCAACGGAGAGATCTACAACCATCAGGAATTACGAGAACGGTTAAAAGGCGATTACGAGTTCCAAACCGGCTCCGATTGCGAGGTGATCCTCGCCTTATACAAGAAGAAAGGGATTGATTTCATCGAGGATATCAACGGTATTTTCGCCTTCGCTCTCTATGACGAGGAGAAAGGGGTTTACTTGATCGCCCGTGACCCGATCGGCGTGATCCCGCTCTACATCGGATACGATGACGAGGGACACTTGATGGTATCTTCTGAGTTAAAAGGACTTGAAGGCTTCGCCACTCATTACGAGCCGTTCCTCCCCGGTCATTATTTCTATAGCGAAGACCGTAAACTCACGAGATGGTACACCCGTGACTGGATAGATTACGCCAACGTGAAAGATAATCCTACCGACGTACAACAACTTCACGATGCGCTGGAAGCCGCCGTCAAACGCCAACTGATGAGCGATGTCCCTTACGGCGTCCTTCTATCCGGAGGTCTGGATTCCTCCATCACCTCCGCTATCGCCAAGAAATACGCGGCGAAACGCATCGAGACCAATGGGAAAGCGGACGCATGGTGGCCTCAACTCCACTCGTTCGCCATCGGATTGAAAGATGCCCCGGACTTGCTCGCCGCCCGTAAAGTAGCGGATGCGATCGGTACGGTTCATCATGAGATCCATTATACGATACAAGAAGGATTGGACGCTTTACGAGATGTCATTTATCATATCGAGACCTATGATGTCACTACCGTCCGAGCCTCCACCCCCATGTATTTACTGGCCCGTGTGATCCGGAGCATGGGTATCAAGATGGTACTAAGCGGCGAGGGTGCGGACGAGGTATTCGGGGGATATTTATATTTCCATAAGGCCCCGAACGCACAGGCTTTCCATGAAGAGACCCTGCGTAAATTAAGCAAACTGTATTTATATGATTGCTTGCGCGCGAACAAAAGCCTTTGCGCATGGGGCGTAGAAGGACGAGTGCCGTTCTTGGATAAAGAGTTTCTTGATGTGGCCATGCGTCTGAATCCGGTGGCAAAGATGTGCCCGGGTACGATCATCGAGAAGAAGATACTTCGAGAAGCATTTTCCGACAGCTTGCCCAAGGAGATCGCTTGGCGGCAAAAAGAGCAATTCTCGGATGGGGTAGGCTATGGCTGGATCGATACATTAAAGAAAATAACCTCCGAGTCGGTCACTGATGAAGAGATGGCGAATGCCGCCAAACGATTCCCGATCAATCCGCCCCAAAACAAGGAAGAGTATTATTACCGCTCCATCTTTGAAGAGCATTTCCCCAGCGAAAGCGCGGCGAGAAGCGTACCTTCCATTCCTAGCGTAGCGTGTTCTACCGCAGAGGCTTTAGCTTGGGACTCGGCTTTCAAAAATATGAACGAGCCAAGCGGCAGGGCCATAAAAGACGTACATGAATCCGCTTATTGACGAATATTTCTTTTCTTTAGTAGCAAAATGCACCAACTTTTATGAATAATAAACGCTGGTGCATTTAATTTTTATAATAACTTTGCCAGCTAGAGTCATAAAACACTTTAAAACAAATTTATATGAAGAAAATCTTTACATGCATTAGTTTGGCAGCCGCTACATTCATGGCTACCACCCCAGTGATGGCACAACAACAAAAACAATTAACAGATAAAGAAAAGGCTGCTGTTGTTAAAGTTATTGTTCCTGCTGTTTTTGATCAAGTAAAGCAAATCAGTGGTGTTGATTTCATGTCCCTAGCTAATCCTAATATCGAAAATGTTATCAACTCCCCGTTATTTTTGCCACAAGTATCAAGTTTACGTGCCGATCAACTAAACACAATCTCGGCTACTCCGGATAGTCTAAAGTTAAATCTCAGTTCTTTAGATTTCTCTAAAATATTGCCTCCTGACTATGCAGGAATGGGAGATATCATTGCGGGCTTAGTAAATGACGTAAAACTTTCATTCAGTAACTATAAAGAATATAATGTTACGGTTAATGGAATTAATGTAAAAATTGAATTGCCCGAGAAAATTGATGTCAGTGCCGCTGCTATGACTGATGCGACGACTGGTGTACCTGCTAATTTGCTATCAATATTAATAAACACGAAAGATAAGGGGGTCATCCTTCCATTTAGCAGTTTATCTGTTGAATTAAAATTAGGCTTCTTGGGAACACTAGGTAGCATGATGCCTAATTTTCCTCTTAAAGATGGTAAATTAATTAGTCTTGCAGAGAATTCTAATAGTACAGGTACGATTGATTACAATGTTACTTTAGAAGAAAATTTACGTAGCCTCTCTGAATCATTGGGCCAAGTCCCTAATTTCCAAGTATCTGTTGATATGACGAAATTAATGACTGATAATGTAATCAAGGCTAGCTTATTCGGTAAACCTCTACAAGCACCTAACGCAAAATTGCCAATGGGTGACGCCGTCGTATATGCAAACTTGAAATCAACAACAGGCATGCCTGCAGATTCTATTGTCTTGACTTCATATGATGCCGCATCTAGCAAAATCAAAGGATACAAGAAGTTGACTCCGACAATTGGCGTATCTGGAGCAAATCTAGTTTTAACGACAACAGATTCAGTACGTGCTGACGTAAATACAGCTTGGACTCCAATGTCTAAACAGATCGTTACAATGCCAGCAACAATGAGCACAGCAATCAATTCTATTATGTCCTCTCTTGTTAATGGTGTCGTTAGTAATCTTAAAGCAAGTGCAGAAACCAATTACACTATTACAATTGATTCTATTTACGAAGCTAAAAAAGAAGAGATTATTCGTGTAATGGAAATCGACGCAACGACAAAAGTTGAAGCTACGAGCTTAAAAGATACAAAGATGATCGTAGATATCAACTTCTTGAAAGGAAGCAGTAAAGAAAAAGTCATGAATATCAAGGCTACGGCTCCTACAAATGATACTAAGATTACGGTAGACTTTAGTCCTGCTGTTGATCCTAATGGCGATGGCGTTAAAGAAAATGTCCGCATGGCGACATTATATATTACATCTGACGCTATGGGTATCATCACCGATAACGAGACTATCAGTGACGAGGTTCAAGAGATTACGGTATCTACAACCGCTAGCGGTCTTTATGTAAAGAATGGTAAGGGTAATTATGTAATCGTTAATATGGTAGGTAAAGTTGTTTCTACGGGTATCATCACTAGCGATGAGCAATACATCAGTACTCCGAATATGCCGAACGGTATTTATATGATCTCAATCGATCAGTCTAAGCTCTTGAGATCTGCTCATAAGACAACTGTTAAGTTCGTAAAATAAATTATCTAGATAATTAGTTAATCTGATAAAAGGAGCTATCCGGAAATAAAACCGAGTAGCTCCTTTCTTTTTGTCAATTTGTAAACCAAACTCCCGGAGAGTTGATTTTTCTGGCCTGATGTACTTCTCGTCCCTAAATATGAGAAAAAATATTAGCAAATGATTGTTTAGTAATATATTAGCCAAATACGACCTTTTGTTCTAGAAAAATAATTCATGCTAGTTCACATTTATACGGGTCAAAACATATTTTTTATACGGATAAAAGAGGCATTTCATACGGTTGTATCGCCCGACGCGACTATATGTATCGCCTTACGCGACCTATCGCGTTGGCTAACGCCACTACTTGCGTCGCCCAACGCGACCTTTCGTGTGACAAAACATGACCTTTTACGTAGAAATCAGTGGTTAAATACGTATTTTCACCCATTATCTATCCCTAGTTAAGGCTTCTTGAAAAAGAGGCTCGTCAGACAAACAGACTTATTTTAAGCAAATAGATAGATATATAGCTTTTTTACTTACAGTTACAGCAACCCATATTCACAAAGCATATATTACGATATAAAACCAAAACACACACTTCTAATTATTATTTATAACTAAAAGCATATATTATAACTTCAATCTATTACAAACCTCATATTTATAAAACATTCGAGCCTCTCACCTGTTATATACTTATCAAAACGTTATATATTTGTATTACAATAAAACAAAAAGAAATAATATAAAGAATAATATCATCAAAATGACAAAATCAATCAGATTCACAAAGATGCACGGTGCCGGAAATGATTACATCTATGTAAACACGATGGTCTATCCGATAGACAATCCCGAGGAATTATCTATCGCATGGAGCAAGCCGCACACAGGCATAGGATCTGATGGTTTGGTCTTGATAGGTTCTTCAGACATCGCCGATTTCAGCATGCATATCTATAATGCGGACGGCTCCGAGGCGATGATGTGCGGAAACGCATCCAGATGTATTGGCAAATATGTCTATGAGGCCGGCCTAACGCAAAAGAACAAGGTTACCTTAGAGACCTTATCTGGTATCAAAGAGCTACAATTGAAAATAGAGCGTGAAGAGGTCACCGAGATCACGGTAGATATGGGAATGCCTGCCGTAGGCGAGATCGCCTTGGAGGTTGAGGCTGGAGGAGAAATTTACACCGGCACCGTCATCTCTATGGGAAATCCTCACTTGGTTATCTTCGTGGACGAGATGGACCAGGCCGATCTGGCAAGCGTAGGCCCGTTACTGGAATGCCTCCCGCTTTTTCCGGACCGGACAAACGTGGAGTTCGTGCAGGTGCTAAAACCGGACGAGGTACGGATGAGGGTGTGGGAACGAGGTTCCGGCATCACCCAAGCCTGCGGAACCGGAGCTTGCGCCACCGCCGTGGCCGGGGTCGTACGTGGGAAGACAAAGCGAAAGACGAAGGTCATCATGGATGGGGGCCCTTTAACCATCGAGTGGGACGAGCGGAGCGGTAAGGTCTTTATGACCGGCGGAGCTGTCAACGTATTCGAGGGATTCATCAAAGTCTGACACGGGGAACGAGACAAAACAACGAAAACAACAACATAAAAACAAAAGAACTGAGTATGGCACTAATTAATGAACATTTCCTGAAACTACAGAACAATTACCTTTTCTCCGACATCGCGAAAAAGGTAAACAGCTTCAAGGTTACCCATCCCAAGGATAAGATCATTCGAATGGGTATTGGTGACGTTACGCAACCACTTGCCCCCGCCGTTATCGAGGCGATGCATAAAGCCGTGGAAGAAATGGCGAGCAAGGATACATTCCACGGATATGGCCCCGAGCAGGGATATCCTTTCCTAATCGACGCTATCATTAAAAACGATTATGCCAGCCGGGGAGTCTTTATCGAACCGAGCGAGGTATTCATCAGCGACGGAGCGAAAAGCGATTGTGGAAATATAGGCGACATGCTCCGCCACGACAATAGTATCGGGGTGACAGACCCCGTATATCCGGTCTACATCGACTCGAACGTAATGAGCGGACGCACTGGGGTATTGGAAAACGGGAAATGGAGCGATGTCGTATACATCCCTTGCACGGAGGAAAACAACTTCGTACCGGATCTGCCCAGTCGCAGGGTGGACATCCTTTACCTCTGCTATCCCAATAACCCGACCGGAACGACCTTGACTAAGGACGAATTGAAGAAATGGGTAAACTATGCCCTTGCCAACGACGTGCTTATCATGTACGACTCCGCTTACGAGGCTTATATACAGGACCCGAATATCCCCCACTCTATCTACGAGATCAAAGGAGCGAAGAAGGTAGCCATCGAATTCCGGAGCTTCTCTAAAACCGCCGGGTTCACGGGGATACGTTGCGGATACACGGTCGTACCGAAGGAGCTGAACGCCTTCACGCTGGACGGGCAACGGGTACAGTTGAACAAATTATGGAACCGTCGCCAATGCACGAAATTCAACGGAACCAGTTACATAACCCAACGGGGTGCGGAAGCGGTTTATTCCACCGCCGGGAAACAGCAAGTAACAGCTACTATCAATTATTATATGACCAACGCGAAGATCATGAAAGAGGGTCTGCAAAACTGCGGTCTTACGGTGTACGGAGGCGATAACGCCCCATACCTCTGGCTAAAGACCCCGGACAGCCTCTCCTCATGGAAATTCTTTGACAAACTGCTTTATGAAGTCAAGATAGTCGGAACCCCCGGAGTGGGATTCGGACCGAGCGGGGAAGGTTATCTACGCCTCACCGCTTTCGGCGATAGGGATGACACCCTAGAGGCCATGGCTAGGCTGAGGAAGTGGCTAAGATAAGTCATTTACTATAAACAACAATAATCATCAGGTATTATGTCAAAGTTAAGATTTAGAGTCGTAGAATCGGCGTTCGAGAAGAAAGCGACCGAGCTAACCACTCCCGCCGAGAGACCTTCCGAGTATTACGGTGAGTTAGTATTCAACCGTGAGAAGATGTTCAAATATCTTCCAGAGAGAGCGTACGAGAGACTGGTGGACTCCATCGACAACGGTACCCCGCTAGACCGTGAGACAGCGAACACCGTGGCCTCCGGCATGAAGAAATGGGCGATGGAAAAAGGCGCTACCCACTACACCCACTGGTTCCATCCCTTGACAGAAGGTACCGCCGAGAAGCACGACGCTTTCATCGAGCACGATGGCAAAGGCGGCGTACTTGAGGAATTCGAGGGCAAACTACTGATCCAGCAAGAGCCGGACGCCTCCAGTTTCCCGAACGGCGGTATCCGCAATACGTTCGAGGCCCGTGGCTACTCGGCTTGGGATCCTTCCTCCCCTGCTTTTATCGTAGGAGACACCCTGTGCATCCCGACGATCTTCATCGCTTACACAGGCGAGTCCCTCGACTACAAAGCTCCCTTGCTGAAAGCCTTGGAAGCCGTGAACAAGGCGGCGGTCGATGTCTGCCACTACTTCAACCCGGACGTGAAGAAAGTATACGCCTACCTAGGTTGGGAACAGGAATACTTCCTAGTAGACGAGGGCCTATACGCCGCACGTCCCGATCTGTTGATGACCGGCCGAACCTTGATGGGACATGAAAGCTCGAAGAACCAACAGTTGGAGGATCATTACTTCGGAGCCATCCCCACCCGTGTCATGGAATTCATGAAAGACCTCGAGGTTGAGGCATTGAAACTTGGCATTCCCGTAAAGACCCGTCATAACGAGGTCGCCCCGAACCAATTCGAGCTGGCTCCCATCTTCGAGGAATGCAACCTCGCCAATGACCATAACTTACTGATCATGGCCCTAATGCGCAAGATCTCCCGCAAACATGGGTTCCGTGTCCTGTTGCACGAGAAACCGTTCAAAGGCGTGAACGGTTCCGGCAAGCACAATAACTGGTCGCTGGGAACCGATACCGGAATCCTTTTGATGGGACCGGGTAAGACGCCGGAAGACAACCTGCGCTTCGTGACCTTCGTGGTCAACGTACTGAAAGCCGTGTACACCCATAACGCATTGCTGAAGGCCAGCATCTCCAGCGCAACCAACGCACATCGCTTGGGAGCGAACGAGGCTCCTCCAGCAATCATCTCCAGCTTCTTAGGAGCACAATTATCCAAGGTATTGGAGCATCTGGAGAACAGCGACACGGAGGATTTCAACCTAGCGGGAAAGCAAGGCATGAAACTCGATATCGCCCGTATCCCCGAGTTATTGATCGATAACACGGATCGTAACCGTACCTCCCCTTTCGCCTTCACCGGTAATCGTTTCGAGTTCCGTGCCGTAGGTTCCTCCGCGAACTGCGCCGCCGCCATGCTGGTATTGAACGCCGCCGTAGCGGATCAGTTGAGGCAGTTCAAGGCCGAGGTAGACGCTAAGATAGCCACCGGAAAGGATAAGTTCGCCGCTATCATCGAGGTAATCCGCAAGGATATCAAGGAATGCAAGGCGATCCATTTCGACGGCAATGGCTACAGCGAGGAATGGAAGGCCGAGGCCGCACGCCGGGGCTTGGATTGCGAGACCAGCGTGCCTTTGATCTTCGACGCTTATTTGAAAGATAGCAGCGTCCGCATGTTCGAGTCCACGGGAGTCATGACCCGTAAGGAGCTGGAGGCTCGCAACGAGGTCAAATGGGAGATGTACACGAAGAAGATCCAGATCGAGGCCCGTGTATTAGGCGACCTGACAATGAACCATATCATCCCGATGGCCACCAAATACCAGTCTTCCTTGATCGACAACGTATATAAGATGCGTGAATTATTCCCCGCCGATAAAGCCGCCCATCTATCCTCCAAGAACATGGAGATCATCGAGGATATAGCGAACCGCACGATCTTCATCAAGGAAAAAGTGGACGAGATGGTCAACGCCCGCAAGATAGCCAACAAGATCGAGAGCGAGCGGGAAAAGGCGATCGCTTACCACGACCAGATCGTCCCGATGATGGAAGCCATCCGTTACCATATCGACAAGTTGGAACTGGTTGTCGATGACCAGATATGGACCTTGCCGAAATACCGTGAGCTTTTATTCATCAGATAGTCTTATTCAGACAGTAGTTTTTTGTTGATTGTTTTGTGTTTACAAGGAGAGGATGCTGCGAAGTATGCCTCTCCTTCTTTTTTATCCCATACAAAATACATACCTTTGGGGCATAAATATATAGGAGGGAAATTGATATGACGACAATAGAGTTACAACAATGGAGAGAAAGCTTTATCGAGAGGTATCTCAATAAAATAGACGATATGGAAACGGTCCTAAAGATCGAGAAATATATGAAACGAATTATGTCCAAGGCGAATGCAGCATCTCCCATTTCATTCAGTTTGAAAGAAGCCAATAGGGAAATAGATATAGCCGAACAAGAGCTAGAAGAAGGTAAAGGCATCAATGAGGATGATATGCACCAATTCTTTGAGACATGGAGAAACAAGCTAAAGTAATCTGGGCACCCCGTGCGAAAAGACAAGCTGATTTAGCCATAGCCTACTGTTTAAAGCACTTTGGGAAACAAGCTGCTCTCAACTTTATCGATAAGTTAGAGAAGAATTGTATCCGGATAAAGAACAATCCTCTTATTGGTACTATAGAAGAGACTTTCGCCGATAGAGACAAGGAATATCGCTCCTTGATCGAGGGACATCATAAACTTATATATACCCAAGAAGGAAAACGTTCCATACGTATCGTATTGTGGTGGGACTGTCGTCAAAACCCCGATAAATTAAGAACATCTATCAGATAAACAATAACAAATATGAATTACGGATTCGTCAAAGTAGCGGCAGCCGTACCACAGGTTAAAGTGGCTGACTGCTTTTATAATATTCAACAGATTGAGGGATTGATGCGCCAAGCGTCCCAAAAAGAGGTCCAGATCATCGCCTTCCCCGAATTATCGGTTACGTCTTATACTTGCATGGATTTGTTCTCGCAAGAGACCTTACTCAGAAACGCCGAGAAAGCCTTGCTGGATTTAGTGAACAACACCGCCGATCTGGATTTACTAACGATCGTAGGTTGCCCGCTTGTCAGCGGAAGCCAACTGATAAACGCCGCCGTCGCTTTCCAACGGAGCGAGATATTGGGGGTAGTGCCCAAAAGTTACCTGCCCAGCTACAAGGAGTTCCAAGAAGAGCGTTGGTTCACGGCCTCTTCACACCTACAGCAATCCATGATCACGATCGGTAACCGGGAAGTGCCGCTGGATTGCTACCTGATCTTCGAGTATGATGAGGTACGCGTGGGTATCGAGATCTGCGAGGATCTTTGGGTTCCCATCCCTCCCAGCTCCGAGCTAGCCATGCAGGGGGCGAACTTGATATTCAATCTATCCGCCAGCAACGAGTTGATCGGTAAGCATGCTTACTTACGATCCTTGATCTGCCAGCAATCCGCACGTTGTATCGCCGGATACGTCTACGCTTCCGCCGGTTTCGGGGAATCCAGTACCGACCTCGTATTCGCGGGAAACGGTATCATAGCGGAGAACGGCACGTTGTTAAGGGAATCCGAGCGTTTCTCCATGGAGGAGCAACTCGTTATCAGCGAGATCGATATCCAGAACTTACAGAACGACCGACGGATCAACACCAGTTTCATGCAGGGTTATCTCAACCATAACATGGATAACGGCACCGTAGTCTCATTCAGCCTTCCCAACCGGACACTGGATTTGACCCGGGCAATCGACCCGCATCCATTTACCCCTTCCGGCGATGCCTTGAAAGAACGTTGCGAGGAAATATTCCATATACAGGTAGCGGGACTCGCCAAGCGTGTCCTCCATGCCCACGCCCAGACCGCCGTCGTAGGCATCTCCGGGGGACTGGATTCCACCTTGGCCCTACTGGTCACCGTCATGACCTTCGATGCCTTGAAGATCCCACGGGATAAGATCATCGGCATCACCATGCCCGGCTTCGGAACGACGGATCGTACCTATACCAATGCCTGTGACTTGATACGCTCCCTTGGCGTGACCCTCCGGGAGATCTCCATCAAGGAGGCTTGCATCCAACACTTCAAGGATATCAATCACGACATCCATGTACATGACGTGACCTACGAGAACAGCCAAGCCCGCGAGCGTACCCAACTTCTTATGGACGTGGCGAACCAAGCGAACGGCCTCGTGATCGGTACGGGAGACCTCTCGGAGCTTGCCTTGGGCTGGGCTACTTACAATGGCGACCATATGTCTATGTACGGCGTCAACGGTAGCATTCCCAAGACATTGGTTAAATATCTGGTGGAATGGGTGGCCAATAACAAGGTAGACGAGGCTTCCCGCGCCACGTTATTAGATATAGTAGACACTCCGATCAGCCCGGAATTGATTCCCGCCGACGAGCATGGGAATATCAAGCAGAAGACAGAGGATTTGGTAGGCCCGTACGAGTTGCACGATTTCTTCCTCTATCACTTCTTACGCTTCGGAGCCTCACCCGCGAAGATTTATTTCTTGGCGAAGCGGGCATTCGGGGAAACCTACGACGATTCCACCCTCAAGAAATGGCTCCATACCTTCTTCCGCCGCTTCTTCCAGCAACAGTTCAAGCGCAGTTGTCTGCCGGACGGCCCGAAAGTAGGTTCCATCAGCCTCTCCCCTCGTGGAGACTGGCGAATGCCGAGCGACGCGATGGCTACGCTTTGGCTGGATGAGATCGCAGGGCTTTAACATTTTTTCAATGGTATAGTCATAGACGAGGCTCTCTTATGGGCCATAGACGAGACACCTACCCCCATAAGAGAGCCTAATCTATGACCTATGAGAGAGCCTCGTCTCTCACCCGTATCAACCGAGGCCCTAACATAGATCGTAACTAATCGAACTGCGTAATCACCCTGCGAATCCGGGTGAAGCTATCCGTATCCTTCTCCAGTTTATAGATGTGCTTATAGGACAGGGCATCCTGCTCGGTCGGCGAACCATTGATCAAGAGAATATCCCGGTCGTTGGCAAATTTCAAGATCCCCGCCACGTTATTCGGGTGCAGCTTCCCGATCTCATCCATCATGCAATGGAGCCTGAAATCGGAGAATACCGTGGAGGCGTTCCGCTTGAACACGTTCAGCAACATGATATTCACCATGGATTTGACCAGAATATCCGTACCCTCGGAGCCTACGTTCGTAAGGCGCTCCACGAAGCCCGTATCATTCCGGTTCTCGATCACCCGGAATTTAAGGTCGAAGAAGTCCGCCAAGCGGATCAGGTTGCCGGAATAAGCGTCCATCGACTTGATCAACTCACGCAACAACGTCGTCGCCTTCTCCCGGGTAGTCGTATCGTCGGTCGAGGAAGCGAACAGGTTCTGCCCCAAATCCCAGCTATATTCCTCGTTGAATCGCTTGATCTCCTTCAACAGATTGACGATCTTGTTCTGGCTCGGATCAATACGCATCTCGATACACTGGATGATACCCACGAAGTTCTTCTCCTTGAAGTCGGCGTTTATCTGATCCACCACGCCACGGATATTACCCTCCTGCGAGACCATGCTTTTCGTGTCCGACGTGATCTGCCGGAAGATATCCGAGTTGCGGGTATTGATACGCGACTGGTATTCCGAGACCTTATCCTCGTCGATAAACTCCTTCAAGTCGCAAGCGAAATCCATATACTCTTTATCATCCGAGAAGCTCGTCTTGAAGGCGAACACATTATCCTCGGAGAAATTGCCGGTGTAGGCGGTTATCTCCTTGCGCAGCTCGGAAAGCTTCTGGGATTGCTCGCTGACGCGGATCGTGATCTCCCGTACCAAGGAACGGCAATCGCCATCCGTATCGGTACGGTTCATGGAAGAGAAGATGGATTCCCTAGAGGTAAACCAGTCCAACAGGGTAGAGCGGTGATATTCCTCCCGGTTCTCCAACGCTTTCCGGTTGGACTCCTTCAGCTCCTTCAACTCGGCATCTACCTTGAAGATACTCCGGTTCACGTCCGCCAGACGCTTTTTCAATTCCTCCCGTTCCCCGTGGATGATCTGCTGCAAACGTAGGCTCTCCGTCGTCCAGTCGGGTACCTTATCCAGCATCTCTCGTTTATCTTTCAGATACTCGATAATCAATGCCTTGGTCTCGTTGATATATTTAATCTCCCCACCGATATACGCCAAGCGGGAATGGATCTCCTCCAAACGTTTCGGATCGCCACCGCTAGCGGTCAGGCTATCCAATTGCTCCCTGTCATATCCGGATTTGCGCTCTTCCAGCTCCGCTTTCTTGCGTGCGATCTCCTCCGAGATAGCTTCCCTTGCGACGGAGAGTTCCTTATCCAAAGCAGCCAGCTCGTCTTTCTCTTGCTCATCCAAGGAAGCGAGTTCCCGGTCCATCTTGCCTTGAAGCGTGGCGATCTCCTGCTGGATCGAGGAAAGGACGGCCTCGGCAGCGTTCAACTCCTCCTCCAAGCGCCGGATCTCCTCCTGCCTCAGACGGGTCGCCTGATCCCGCAAGGCCGACAGACGAGACTCGTCTTCCTTCTTGCGGACCGCCAGTTGCTCCAACTCATATTCCGCATGATAGATATCCTCCTTGATGGGCTTCACCGAGGATTGATATTGCTTGCGAAGATTCTCCTTAGCCGCCTCCAAATCCTGCCGCGCCGTAGCGATAAACCGCTGGATTCCGGCACGTTTTTCCTCGGCCACCTTCTTCTCCGTCAAGTAATCCTCCTTAGTCTTGACATTCCGGTGAATCCCGGAGGTGAAGCGGATTCCATAAAAGGTATCTCCCTCGCCTACCTCCGCCGTAAACTCTTTCCCGTAAAGCAGGCGCTCGTCACACACTTGCCCGATCGTCTGCTCCCAGCCGGGTTTATGCTCGGACAGCCAGTTGAAGAAGCTATCTTTCTGGTTATCCAAGAACTCCGTCAGTTCCACTAGCTTAGCGCTCAGGGCCTCGATCTTCATCTCGTTGGATTCCGCTAGCTTTTGATAATCCTCATCCAGATGCTTCTCGGCGGTCTCGAACTCTTTCGTCTGGTAGTTCAACTCGTACTTCAGTTCACGGATCTTCAGCTCCAAGTCCTTCCGGTTCGCATCGTAATTACCGAGACGCCCTTTGACCGCCTCCAATTCCTCCGAGGTTCCCGACTGCCCCCGGGCAGTCTTGATACGCATCTTCAAGGCGGCGACCTCCGTCGTACGTTTCTCCCGATCCACCAACAAACGCTCTTTCTCCTCCGAGGCGGCATGGCGCGATTCCTCCCGTAGCCGTCGATAATACTCCCGGCGAGCCTCCCGACGAGCATTGATCTCGGTCTCTGCTGCCAGTAATTGTTTCTGTTTCTCGTTCTCGAAGCCGGCCAACTCGTTCTTCAGATTAGCGATCAAATTGGCGTGCAAGACCGAGGCTTCTTTATTCTTGGAAGAAAGCAAATCTTTCTCCACGACTAAGGATTCCTGTTCCTGCTGCAAGATCTCCAATTTGTTACAACGATCCATCGCCGTCTGGATATCTTTCCCGGCATAGAAAACCCGTTTCGCTTCCGCCTCCGACAAGGCGTTTTTCAGCACGGCCAACTCGCCTTCCATCGTGGCTGTCCGGTTCTTCGATTCAGCGTCTAGCTTATCCCTTTGCTTATAGAAATCCGATTTGACCGCCTCCTGCTCGTGTATCTTCCGGGACAACTCCGGCAAGATACGCTCCGTTTCCAGATAAGCCCCGCGCAATTGGCGGCACAGATCGTTGATCCGTAAATCCCGCTTACGGATATCGTCCGACAAGGTGGAGATCCCGGCGGCCTTCCGCACCATGCCCGGCTCACGGAAAACACCGATATCATTCAGTTGCGCCTCAAAACCGGATAGATGGCTCCGGTAACGGCTCAAGTCGATCACGCTATCCGCCTCGTTCAAAGAGGTGATGATCGTCTGCTTGATATAATCCGCCTCCAAGCGTGAGTTCAGCAAGACGTTCTGGATCGTACGGATGATATTCTGATACGAGCCGCTCTCCATCAAGGAATAACAGGAGTAATCCCGTTTATTATCCGAGTTTCCGTAGAGGATATTCCGGTATTCCTCATACGTGGAGATCGCCCCGCTATACTTGATACCGTTCTTATCGAGCACCGAGCGGATACGATCCGACGGATAAGGCGCTCCCTCCTCGTCGATAAAAAGATCCGGCCGGTACGGAGAGGCGATAAAACGGTAGCAGATACGGTTCATCGTCTTATAGCTAAGTACCGTAAACCAACCATCCTCCCTCGCAACCTCGTAGATGATCGAGGAATCGGCATAAGGGAAATAATAATCCTGATACGACTTCTTCTCGACCGGGATTCCGAGCCGCTGCGTATCGGCGTTGTAAAAGAAAAGGATCGCACGGAGGATCGTACTCTTCCCCACTCCCTGCGTTCCGATTAAATGTATATTTCCATCCAGCTGTACTTCCGAGTAACGGATAGCGGCGCTGTTTATAAATACTATTTTATTGAGATATCTCATCTTCGTTCTTTATGTTAATACTATGGATCATCTTCGTGAGGTAATCCCACGAGGAGAGCACTTTCCACGTCCCGTTCATATCGCTTACGCACTCGATAAAGCCCTCTTTCGTCATCCTGTCCAAGATGGTATCGAGGATATCCTTGCGTTTCTCCTTGCCTCCGGTATGTTTTTTCAACCCGTCCAGCTTCATCTCTAGATCCATGTCGATACGGGAACGTACCAATATCTCCGCCGGCGAGAAGGTGAAACCGGGCCCGAAGGCCGTATCGTACGTACAGAAGAAGTCCATGATATCGATCCAAGCGAAGAAACGCTGGAGCTTTTGCTCCAAGGTAGCCCGGGGCTCCTTGCGGGAGAAGTAAAAGTAATTATTCCCCTGCTCCAACACGAAATTGATATGCGAGAAATAATCACGTAAACGCTCAAAATTATCTTCTACGACCGAGAAGAGTGTCCTCAACTCCTTTACACTTGTATTCGAGCACAGAAAATTACCTTTCGACAGGTAATCATAGATCTGTGCGGTCTGTACCGGTAAATTATCTATCATCCTTATTATTGTTGTTTTATTTTATCCAGTTGTAGAGACGGGGCGTGCCCCGTCTCATCACAGGGGACACGCCCCGTCTCTACAACTAGGTTCTTTGAATAATGGCATATTCTATATGCTCCGTATGCCCAAAACGGTCTGTTATCTCCAACTCATTTTCATAGAGGGAGAGTAAACGGCAAAATAACGTAACCTTCGCCTCGAAATCCATCTCCCGGTTATACTCGTAGCCCATCACGAAAGAGAACAAATCCCCTCCGGTCCGGCTAAAAACATCCATCATCTTCCGGGTATTGATAGCGGCCTCCCCCACTTCTTGATTCCCCATCTGCTCGGCGGAGATCACGCCTAGCTCCTGCCGGTGGATCACCTTGTCCGGCCGTATGCCGTCGGCCACCTTCAAGATGACATCCAGCGCCTCGTCCGTTTGCAAATAAGGAATGGAAATCTTGAATAAGGTAGGCTGCACGCCCTCCAATACCACGGAACGCTCCGCATCTACCACCTCCCGTACATTCGTGTTCTCCTGTAACTCAAACTGCTCCCGCAGATATTTGATACGACGCAGCTTACGGGTAAAACCCACCTGCGTACGGATCTGGTTCAAGTAATCAATGATATCCTGTTGGGAATGGATCAAGCTATGGCCAGCGCTCAATAACTCCGTCTTCAACTCACGGGCGATCGTCAACAGCTCCTCGTCCGGGACTTGGGCGAAAAAGGGAGTCCGTTCCCGATCCAGCAGCTTCTCCACTTCCACGATCAGGCGGTTGATCTCGATTCGTTTAGCGTCCAGATTCTCCAGTTTGGCGATCTTCACCTTATAGCTCGGCTCGTTCTTGAACGTATTATCGATCACCCGTTGCAAGGACACCACGTTACGTACCAAGATCTTCCCGATCTTCCGCAAATGCGCCTTGACCGATCGCAGATAACCCAGCTTACGCAAATCGTTATCCTCCTTGCCATAATAATCGATCAATTGATACACCAACTGGATATTCTCATCGATCACCGAGGTAGAAATCTCCTCATTCGCCTCCAGAAGCAGCTCATAGAAAGAGAGATAATGCTCATCCATCTCGATATAAGGGCCGTTCCTGCGGATCACCTCACGCTCGATCAAGATATTCAATTTATTCTCATCGATAATATCCAACGCATAATCATAGCGAAACGGTAATGATTTTCTTTTCTCAAATAAGACCTCCAATAGGTCCTTTCCCAGATTTAGCGTGTTCGTTATATGGGGTATTGAATTATATATGTACATCCTAAACAATTAAGGACACAAAGGTAATAAAAATACAAGTAACCCTTTTTTCTCCGTGATGAAAAAGGATTTCCATCGTAGTGAAAAAGCTTTTTCATCACGGTGGAAAAAGTTTTTCACCCCGATGGAAAAAGAGGAAAATCACGAAGAGTTATCAATCCGCCGGATAGACAATTCCCAACTGCCGGCGTACTTCATCGATAATCTCCAATGTAATCAAAGAATTATCAAGGCTATTGATTTCTGACTCCCGCTTGCCAGACAAGACGAGGTTGATAAATTCCGCTACCTCATAATAGTACTCATCCTTATCGGCGACCACGCTTAGGTCTTCCGGAACCGGTTCCGGGCCTTTTCCCATCGCCGGAGCTAAACGGGGAGAATACGTCACTTTACGGATGATATTGATCCGGTCCAAGGTCAAGTTCCCCTCCTCCCCTTGTATCTCGGTAGGCAAGGCGGAGTTGGCGATCTTAGAATAAAGCACCGTGGCGTTCATCCCCTCATACAAGAAATTCACGGCCCCTTGCCCGTCCGCTCCTGAGGACAGGACTATGCCCGAGGCATCTATCTTCTTTGGGCGACCAAACAAGACAACCATCGGATAGACCGTATAAATACCGATATCCATCATGGCCCCATTAGACAACTCCGGCTTGAAAGCGTTCAACACGATTCCTTCCTTGAACTTATCATAACGGGAGGAATACTGGCAATAGCAGGCGAAATAACGACGAACCGTACCTACACGCCCAAGATTCTCTCGCACGGCAAGAAAGTTCGGCGTAAGCGTAGGCTTCATCGCCTCCATCAACGTGACATTATATGTACGGGAAGCCTCGATCATCGCACGTACTTCTTTCGCGTTGGAAGCAAAGGGTTTCTCGCAAAGAACATGCTTGCCATAGCTCATGCAAAGAATACTCTGGGAGGCATGAAGGAAGTTCGGGGAGGCAATATACACGGCGTCGATCAACGGGCTTTTCGCCATCTCCTCCAAGGAGGTAAACGTATACGGTATATTATGTTTCGAGGCGAAAGCATCTGCCGTCTCCTGAGTTCTCGAATATACAGCTACCAGTTCAAAACGCTCATCCTGCCGGGCTCCGGCAATTACCCAATCACTTATGAAATTGGTTCCGACTACACCAAAACGTACTTTATCCATATTCTATCGTATTATGTTCTTTATTTACAAATGTACGATTTCTGTTTAACATAAATACTCCGTGGAAATGTTATTGTATCTATAAAAAGGATAAGTCACAGGAACTTTTTCGCAACGACGCTGTTTAATCTATACAATTTAAAACCGTTTTAAAACTAAATCAAGTATGAAAAGAATTGTATCTTTTATCGTCGTTCTCGCTGTCGCTATGTGCGGAATGACACAAGTTATGGCTCAAAAATCGATAACAAAGGAAGCCAAAAAAGTAGAGAGAGAAATCAAGAAACAAGAGCGTCTGGCACAAGATGCCGTAGAAGGCCAAGAAGAGTTTAACGCCGCTGTACAAGCTATCAACAACCAATCATTCGTATTGGAGGCTAACAACATACAACCGATGAACGGACAGGTATTCTACGTAAATTCAAATACGAACTTCGTATCTTTGAATGACGGACAGGCTATGGTCCAGATCGCATCCAACTCTCCGTATCCCGGTCCTAACGGATTAGGTGGTATCACCGTACAAGGTAGCGCCTCCAATATCCAGACCAAGCAGGATGACAAGGGCAATGTTTATCTGAACATGAACGTACAGGGTGTGTTTATCTCCGCTACCGTTAGCTTGATGCTTACCAACGGAACAAACAACGCAACCGTTACCGTAGACCCGAACTTCTCCGGTAGAAACTTGAGAATGACCGGTACCCTACTTCCGTACTCACAATCGAACATTTTCCAGGGAACAACATATTAATCATGTCCAACTTTTCTATAATAAAGAAGGCGGTGCTCCGTGAGGAACATCGCCTTCGAACTATTTATAGATAGCCTTATCTCTTATTTACGGAAAGGAGCCTTTACCACTTGAGCCTTCAAGTTCTTATTACGCACCTTGATAAAGATATCCGTACCAGCTTTCGCAAACTCAGGTTTCACGTATCCCATACCGATCCCCTTCTTCAATACCGGAGACATCGTACCGGAAGTAACCACGCCAATTACATTCCCTTCCGCATCGGCGATCTCATAGCCATGACGGGGAATTCCCTTTTCCTGCAACTCGAAAGCACACAACTTACGGGTTACGCCCTCTTTCTTCTGACGCTCCAATTCCGCACGATTCGTAAAGTTCTTACCCTCGGCGAACTTCGTGATCCAGCCTAAACCAGCCTCGATCGGAGAAGTCGTATCATCCAAATCATTTCCATACAGACAGAAGCCCATCTCAAGACGAAGTGTATCACGTGCTCCCAAACCGATCGGCTTGATCCCTTCCGGCTTTCCAGCCTCGAAGATAGCGTTCCAAATCGTCATCCCATCACTCGGATAGAAATACAACTCGAAGCCACCCGCACCGGTATAACCCGTATTGGAGATAATCACGTTCTTGCAACCGGCGAACTCACCCGTTATGAATGAATAGTAAGGAATAGAAGATAAGTCAACCGGAGTAAGACGTTGAAGAACCTCTTGTGCCTTCGGGCCTTGGATAGCCAATTGAGCCGTACGGTCGGAAGAATTCTCCAACTCGGCACCTACCGTATTATGGCTTACGCACCATTCCCAATCCTTGTCGATATTACCGGCGTTTACGACCAGCAAATATTTCTCCGGCTCGTAATGATATACCAAAAGGTCATCCACGATACCTCCCTTGTCGTTCGGGAAGCAAGTATATTGAGCCTTACCAAGCGGCAAGACAGAAGCGTCATTAGAAGTTACGCTTTGAATGAAAGCCAAGGCGTTCGGGCCTTTTACCCAAAACTCGCCCATGTGGGAAACATCGAACACACCTACACCATTCACTACAGTCATGTGTTCGTCGATAATTCCGGAATATTCGATAGGCATATTGAAACCTGCGAATTCGTGCATCTTCGCGCCCAAGGCGATATGCACGTCGGTAAACGGAGTTGTTTTCATGTAATTATTGCATTTAAGATTTACGAGCCGATAGCTCTATGATTTTTATAACTGTTTCCATACTCTTCTCCAACGAACGAACGGGCAAGAACTCATAACGTCCGTGGAAATTCAGGCCTCCCGCGAAAATATTCGGGCAAGGCAATCCCATAAACGACAGGCGGGCACCATCCGTACCTCCCCGGATCGGTTTCACGATCGGTTCTACCCCAACGGAGGTCATCGCCTCAAACGCCAAATCAACGATATGTTTCTGGGGCTCCACAACCTCGCGCATATTGTAATATTGATCCCGAAGCTCTAAATGCGCACATCCCGGATGCGCTTCATTCATCTTATCAACCAACATACGAAGCAATTCTTTCTTCTCCTCGAACAACTTCCGGTCATGGTCACGGATGATGTAAGATAGAGTAGCTTCCTCGACTGAACCGGTCATACCGGTCAAATGGAAGAATCCCTCATAACCAGTCGTATGCTCCGGACGTTGCTCGGCCGGCAACCAAGAAGCAAACTCGATCGCACGCAAGGAAGCGTTTTGCATCTTATCCTTGGCGTATCCCGGATGTACGTTCAAGCCCTTGAAGATAATTTTAGCGCCGGCGGCATTGAAATTCTCATATTCCAACTCACCGATTTGTCCACCGTCAATCGTATATCCCCAATCACAACCGAACTTCTCCACGTCGAAATGATCGGCACCTTGTCCGATTTCCTCATCCGGGGTAAAAGCGATACGGATCTTACCGTGCTTGATCTCCGGATGATCCTTCAAATATTGCATAGAGGCGACGATAGCGGCTACACCTCCCTTATCATCGGCACCTAATAAAGTCTTACCATTCGTTACGATAATATCCTGTCCCTTATAATCTGAAAGCTCTGGGAACATCGATTGAGATAGTACAACATTTTCTTCCGCATCCAAGACAATATCACCACCCAGATAAGTCACGATACGAGGCTGGACATTCTTACCCGACATATCCGGACTCGTATCCAAATGAGCGATAAAACCGATAGTCGGGATTTTCTCGTCCGTATTAGCCGGCAGAGTAGCCATTACATAACTATTCTCATCCAAGGAGATCTCCTCCATACCGATCGCTTCCAATTCCTTCACCAAAGCCTCGGCAAAGACACGTTGTCCCTGCGTACTAGGAGTCGTACCCGTCTCCTCGTTCGACTGGGTATCGAACGTAACGTACTTTAAAAATCTATCTAAAACTGTCATAACTCACTCTTTTTAGCCATTAAAACATTGCAGGCATAAAAGTAGGTAAAGCAGGTTACATAACAAAAAAATAGCGAAACAAATTGTTTCGCTATTCCATATTATCTCAAAAAATGTCATCAAAAACAGCTTGAACCATCAAAGCAATGCGTACAAACCTTACACTTAGGCAAGCCGATCGCCTCCACCAAGGTTTCCAGCGTATTAAACTTCAAGGAACTCAACCCGAAACGCTCGGCGATAATTCCGACCATCTTCTTATATTCCGGAGAGTCTGTCGTAGCATATTTATCCAGATTCTTATTCTCATCCCCTTCCAGTTCCTTGATAATCTGACGAGTTATCAACTCCAAAGGACTCTTGGAAGAAGTAAAACCGATAAACGGGCAACTATAAATCAATGGAGGGCAAGCGATACGCATATGTACCTCTTTCGCCCCATAATCATATAAGATCTTCACGTTATCACGAAGCTGTGTACCACGCACGATCGAGTCGTCGCAGAAAAGGATGCGTCTGCCTTCCAGCATCGCACGGTTCGGTATCAATTTCATCTTAGCCACCAAGGAACGCATCTCTTGGTTAGCCGGGGTAAAACTACGAGGCCACGTCGGTGTATACTTAGCGATAGCCCGATGATAAGGCACCCCCTTACCTTCCGCATACCCCAAAGCCATACCCACACCGGAGTCCGGTATACCACAAGCGCAATCCACCTCCGAGTCATCCTTCTGCCCCATCTTATAGCCACTCATAAACCGGACATCCTCCACGTTCTTTCCCTCATAGCAAGAAACAGGGAATCCATAATATACCCAAAGGAAAGAGCAGATCTGCATCCCTTCATTCGGTTTACGCATCTGCTCCATACCATCGGCACGCAAACGGACGATCTCGCCCGGGCCTATAAATTTCTCGATCTCATAATCCAAGTTCGGAAGACTGCTGGACTCGCTGGTCGCCGCATAAGCCCCGTCTTTCCTTCCGATTACGATCGGCGTACGCCCCCATTTGTCACGGGCAGCGATAATACCATCCTCCGTCAGGAGCAACATGGAGCAAGAGCCCTTTATCTTATTGTAAACATTCTCAATGCCCTCCACGAAGTCCTTGCCTTGTGTAATCAGCAAAGCGACTAACTCCGTCTGATTCGTTTTTCCTGAACTCAATTCCGAAAAATGCATATTCGCCTCCAATAACTCATTCTCCAATTCGTCCAAGTTATTGATCTTCGCCACCGTCACGATCGCAAATTTTCCTAAGTGAGAGTTGATAACGATTGGCTGCGCATCCGTATCGCTGATAATACCGACCCCGGCATTTCCTTTGAATTTAGGAAGCCCCGGTTCAAACTTGGTGCGGAAATAAGAATTCTCCAGATTGTGGATCGAACGCGTAAATCCTTCTTCCTTATCGTACGTAGCCATACCGCCTCTGCGGGTTCCTAGATGAGAATTGTAGTCCGTACCATAGAATAAATCCGTAATACAGTCTCCATTAGAAATAGTTCCGAAAAAACCACCCATTGTTTTTTATGTTTGTATTTATGTTTGAGACCACAAAGTTACAAGTTTATTTATATATGTTCCAAAATTTACTTCATAACGTTTATTATCATCGGCAATAAAAAAAGGATACCCCTTTTCGGGATATCCTTTTCCTTATTCTTTGGTCGCAGAAACTTAAGCCTCAGCAACAACTTCTTTTACAGAAACGAATGATCTGTTTTCTTTTCCTCTACGGAAAGTAACAACGCCATCTACCAACGCATACAACGTATGATCCTTACCGATACCTACGTTCTCACCCGGATGATGAACCGTACCTCTTTGACGAACGATGATGTTACCAGCTTTAGCAACCTCACCACCAAAAAGCTTAACACCTAATCTTTTACTTTGTGATTCACGGCCGTTCTTAGAACTACCCACACCTTTCTTATGTGCCATTTCTTTTCTTCTCCTTTAAACGTTAAGCAATAACTTCTTTAATACTCACCTCAGTGAACTGCTGACGGTGACCGTTCAATTTACGGTAACCTTTTCTTCTCTTCTTGTGGAATACCAGCACCTTGTCACCTTTTACCAGCGGAGATAATACCTCACATACTACCTTTGCGCCCTCTACAGTAGGAACACCCACTGTTACCTCACCGTTGTTATCTACTAACAACACCTTGTCAAACTCCACAACAGCACCGCTTTCTGCGTTCTGAATGTGATGAACGAACAATTTCTTGCCTTGCTCAGCCTTGAACTGTTGTCCGTTAATTTCTACGATTACGTACATCTGTCTTAAAATCTTTTAAACAGGTTAGGTCCCGGGGGTGGGCTCCGTCTCCGGCTCCACTTATTTACCCTCTGCGGAAAATCGAGTGCAAAGATAGAGTTTTTTATTTAATTCCACAAACATCTTCTTGAACTTTTAAAAAGCCACGCATAAGACGATGAGAATACAGAGCTTTTTACTACCTTTGCAACTAATAATATATTACTATTATCCAAATAAAGATGCAAGAAACAAACAATATGTTATCAGTTCTTGACAGCTATACACTAGACAACCCGGATGAGATCGCTAAAGAAATAGCCAACGACTTCCGCAAGCGACGTATAGAGAAGAATCTGACACGCGAACAAGTGTCGGAGAAGGCAGGTGTAGCAGTCAGCAATATCGTGCGATTTGAACAGAAAGGCCTTATCTCACTCAAGAACCTTATCGGCATAGCAATGGCATTAGGTTACACTTCGGAGATAAAGAACCTTTTTTCCGAACCAAAATACTCCACCATGGAGGAGCTACTACAAATCCGCAAGAATACCAACAAGAAAAAAGTACATAAGTAATGAGAATCAAAAAAATAGAAAGACTTATCGTAAAGTATCACGAACAGATAGTCGGGACGCTTTCGCTCACTCCCGACAACAAACAGTGTGCCTTTGAATACGATAAAGCATGGCTTTCCAACGGTTTCAGTATATCCCCATTGGAACTGCCGCTGAAACCGGGATTGTTCATCGCAAAGCCCTCACCTTTTTATGGAAATTTCGGCGTTTTCGAAGACAGTCTGCCCGACGGCTATGGTCGCTACCTCTTGCATAAGACCTTGCTCAAAGAAGGCATCAACGATACCCAATTGTCAGCGCTCGACCGTCTAAGCCTAGTGGGAAATGGGGGTATGGGAGCACTCATATACGAACCGGAAACCACCATAGGCATTTTGCATGAGGCCCTTGATTTCGATCTGCTGCAAGAAAAAGCCTTGGAAGTGTTGCATGAGAAAAACGACGATGACGTAGAACTTCTTCTTTTCAACAGCCGAAATAGCGGCGGATGCAGACCCAAGGCATTGTTCTCCAACAATGAAGGGCATTGGATGGTGAAGTTCCGCCATACATACGACCCTCAAAACATGGGATTGATAGAATTTCATTACAATGAGTTAGCACGACAATGTGGCATCCACGTTCCGGACTTCAAACTGACCAACGGTAAATATTTCACGACACGCCGCTTCGACATCTCGCAAGAAGGAGAACGTTTGCATACAGTCACAGCCGGAGGGCTACTTAACATTCCACTATCCAACCCAATTCTCGATTATAGCAACTTACTGGCCCTAACTGGCTATCTAACGCAGAATCCTTTAGAAGTGGAAGAAATGTTTCGTCGTATGGTTTTCAACTATTTCACGGACAACAAAGATGATCATTGCAAGAATTTCAGTTTTACAATACAGAAAAGTGATACCGACACATGGCAATGGCATCTTGCTCCCGCCTACGATCTCACCTTATGCACAGAAGGTTATAATGGCGAACATGCGACTTCGGTCAATGGTACCGGACATCCCACCATTCAAGACATGATAACCATCGGCGCTAAAAGCAAGATGAATAAACCGCACTGCATGCGAATCATTGAAGAGGTTAGAGCTGGTTGCGGAGATTTGTTGCGGAACAAAGACTGGGAGTAATTTCGATGACAGGTAAGTACTCATTTACCTCCACTACCCTTGTTTTTCAACACCGCATTCACTACCATAGAACAGCTATCAGACTTCTCAGACCCGAAATATCCATACACTACACTGTTCATCTGACAGAAACAGACGATTGAGAGCTGATGCGGAACTCCCTCACGTTGATAACGACCCTATAGGTCCTTAAAATTTATACCTGTTGCCATATCTTTTTTTATTGATCGGGAACGAAGGTCGAGATTTAATTTAGATAGGACAAAGAAGCAATTGAGTACTTACCCCTTCCGTCACATTCTCTATTAAAACTTCACAAACGCCACGATGTTGCCCACATAGACCATCGACTTCAGTTTGTTCCCCTTCCCTACCATCAAGAAATACCCAAAGAAGATCACCATCGGGTGGAAAGTATTACTTTATGCTTTCAAAAATAGAATCCACAATCTTATTCATTTGGTCAGGATTATTCGTTTGAATTTTATATGAACCTTTTAATCTTGCATTATGACCTAATTCAACATCAATGTCACTATCGCCTATCATATATGAGGCAGATAAATCTATATTATAATTTTTTTCTGCATCCAAAATCATTCCAGGCTTGGGTTTGCGGCAATTACAATTGATTTTTAGTTCGGGGATTTCACCTTCAAAACCTTTGTCTGGATGATGGGGACAATAATATATTGCATCAACATAGGCTCCTAATTTACCAAGCTCAGTTGCCATCTTTCTATGAATTTCAGCCAATTGCTCAACTGAAACTTCGCCCCTTGCAATCACTGGCTGGTTTGTAACCACAATTGCAAGATAACCGGACTCATTAATTTTACGGATTGCTTCTGCGATACCAGGGAGCAGTTCGAAGTCTTCGATGTTTCTGAGAAAACCTACATATTTGTTGATGGTTCCGTCTCTGTCAAGAAATATCGTCTTTTGAGGATTTGACAGGTTTCTGGCTTTTACCACTCCCGAAAGAAAATCTTTTCTCACAGTCTCAAATCGGTCAGGAGTTCCCATATCCTTGACATATTCAGGGCTGTCGTAGCAAAACATTTTACTAGCTCCGGCAAGTGGTTTTAACAAATCGCGGTCCAGGTCCACCTTGCATATCTTCCCATCGGTACCAACCTTACCTATGGATTCGACATCAAATTTACAATTCTCAAGAATCTTTGGATTTATAACATGGAGTCCGGCATTAACACGATTATTGTAGTATTTCGGCCTTTCATCTTCTTTTGTAAGCCATGCCAAAACCTTATGGCTATCGTCTGCAATAATAAGACCACTGTCGTATGGATGACTGTTGGGGTGCGTAAACAGAGTGACTAAACCACCAGACTCTTTGTGAAAGTTGACAAAACGGTTAAAATCTATGTCAAATATGGCATCGGCATTGAGCAGCAGAAAATCATCGGTCAACTTATCCCTTAATTTATAAAGTGCTCCGGCATTACCTAATGGCACTTCTTCATTGAAATATTCGATTTTTACGCCAAATGGTTTCCCCGTTGCCGGGGATATTCTGGATCCGTCTCCAAAATAATCCATTATAACATGCCCAAGGTGAGAGACAGTTATAATTATATCATCGAATCCCTGCCGTCTAAGGCACTCAATTTCATGCTCAAGTACGGGACGGTCATCAATCTTAATCATAGGTTTAGGAATATCATGGAACAATGAGGAGATTCTTGTTCCCTTTCCACCTGCCATAATCACAACTTTCATAGTAAGCTATTTCAAGGATTGTTCACCGAATATTTCCTGTTCCACAATACAGCAGATTATATGGCCAATCAAAGTCTGACATTCCTGAATACGGGGGGGTGAGTCACTGGGCACTTTAATTACCAAGTCGAAATCATCCATTTTGCATGGCTTTGAACCAGTAAGTGCTATAGTATAAATCCCCTTACGGTGACATTCTGGTAATGCCTCAACGAGATTCTTGGAATTTCCTGATGTGGATATTCCAATGAAAACATCCCCCTCGTTACCTTGCGCTTGAACCTGTCGGGCAAACAGACGATCATAGCCATAATCATTACCGATAGCGGTGAGTATCGAGGTATCGGTTGTAAGGGCTATTGAGGGAAGCCCTGGACGGTCGAAATAAAACTTGCTGACAAACTCACCCGCAAGATGCTGTGCATCAGCGGCACTTCCACCGTTGCCAGCGAACAAGGTCTTTTTGCCATTTCGATATGCTTCCACACATATCTGTGCCGCTTTAGCAATCACGTCACAAACTCTATTGTCCGACAGCAATTGCTGTTTAATTTCAGCACTGGCTGAAATCTGTTCTCTGATTATATCCTTTGCATTCATACTCTATCTGACTCATAAATTTTCCAACCATGCGCCCCTCCATCTGTAAACTGGAACGGCATTACAAATCCTGAAAGCCCACTTAAAGCGCTGATTACATCTTTCTTCTTTGTTGGTTCGACCATAAACATGATAAATCCTCCACCTCCGGCTCCGCTTACTTTACCTGACATAGCTCCGGCAGGAATCGCCACATCAAATGCTTCTTGAATCATGGGATTGGAAATGGCATTTGCCATTTTCTTTTTGTTTACCCACCCCTTGCCAAGAATTTCGGCAAAAGCGTGCATATCACCTTTAAGCAATGCGAGCTTCATATCCACTGCCGATTGCTTAATCTGATGCATGGCTTCTATAGCCTCGCTATTGCCCTTAGATGTGTTCTCTTTCTGCTCATTGATAATTTTGGCACTGCTTCTGGATGCCCCTGTAAAATAGAGTACAATTGATGCCTCAAGCTCATCGACAATCCAACGTTTGATCTTTAGCGGATTAACAATAACTAAATCTTCCTTAAGAAATTCCATATAGTTGAAACCACCAAACGCAGCCGCATACTGATCTTGTTTACCACCGGATAGACCTAAATCCTTGCGTTCAATCTCGTATGCAAGCCGGGACGTTTCGTAATCTCCCAATGGAAGGGATAGCCATTCGATAAAGGCTTTAAGGATACACACGACCATCGAGGAGGACGTTCCGAGACCGGAGCCAATAGGAGCATCGTTATATGTAGTGATTCTAAAACCTTTTAATTGCGAATGATAATCCCTTATAATACGGTTATATACCCCCTTTATAAGAAAAGCCTCACCATCAATCTCTAAACTTTCAGAGAGATGGTAGTTTTTAAAACAGCTTGCATCATATGAATTTATTACAATTTCATCTTCAGCAATCTCCTCTATTGTGCAATAAGTATAAAGGTTGATGGTTGCATTAAGCACTAATCCCCCATAAATATCACTGTAAGGAGACACGTCGCTGCCCCCTCCAGCTAAACCAAGCCGAAGAGGGGCCTTACTTCTTATTATCATGATTTTAAACTTTTATATAATTGATTATATTGTGGACCTACAATTTCCATTAAGAAATTTTCCTCAACCCGTCTTTTTGCATTCCGGCCATATTGATCACGTAAAGCATCATTTGACAATAATTTTTCAATGGCATTACCAAATTCTAAAGCATTTGAGTTTGATACTTCTATTCCCGTTTCACTATTTAGTGACACCCAATTAACCCCACTGCCGTCGATTGTGAATGTGATAGCCGGCAACTGACAATACATAGCTTCAGCCAAAACTAAACCAAATGCTTCATTACGAGAAACAGAAGGGAATGCAAATATATCCGATGCATACAGATATGATTTTACATCTTCATCTGCAATTCGGCCCAGCCATACAATATTTTCATAATTGTACTTTTTCTTTAAATCTTCTGTTAGCGGTCCGTCTCCTGCAATTAGAATATGGCAAGGTGTTTTAATATGAGGTACAGAATCAAATAGATAGCGAATGCCCTTATATTCAACATGCCTTCCAATGAAAAAAACAATTTTATAGGGATAAATTGCCTTGAGTTTTTTTACTTTTCGCTCAGTAGCATCATCATATGTGAAATTCTTCTTTTCAATGGCAGAAGCTATAACAAATATCTTTTTTTGATACAGCCTTAAAATATCAGATGCAGGGCCATATAATGGACTCGTTGTTATTATAGCGTCAGCTCTTTTTACCAGTTTTAATTCAATTGGCTTTACTAATTTATGAATACTTTTCTGTGCAACGACATCAGAGTGCCAATGTACGACAAGTTTAATGTTTTTAGGTACCACTATTAGAATGTATAATGCGACCAACGGATTTGGATAATGAAAATGTATTATCTCTGGTTGGAATTCATCAATTTTTTTTTTCAGCAACGTCATATAAGACAATGAAATTGGCTGACTTTTTATGACCGCTATTGTTGATGTGCGCAAAACTGAAGTGCCATCTACAATATCTTGCTTCGACTCAAATTTATCATTAAAACATAAAACACAATGCTCATAATCCGAAAGATAGTCTACGATATATTTACTAGTAGACTCAATTCCACCTTTTACAGGTGAATAATATTTACCTAAATGTAGTATTCTCATTGGAATATATTTGAACAAGATTTAATTTGCGATAATCCAGAAACTAATCTTTGTAATGAATTACTAAATGTATATTGAGCAGATATTACATATCCTTTTGATTTCAGTAATTTTCGCAATGACGAATCTGATGAGATTTTGTTTAGACCCGAAGCGATAGAGTCTATGTCATTTTGATTAACATACAATGCAGCATCCTTACAAACTTCATGACATACATTCAAATCAGAGACAATAACAGGACACCCTAAGGACATAGCTTCTATTGGCGGTAGACCAAATCCTTCATATAAGGAAACAGAAACAAAGGCTATTGCGTTCCTGTAATAGCTTATTAGTTCAGCATCAGGAATATACCCCAAAAATTTTATCTTATCAGATTCAGCCTCTATCTCAAATTGTTTAAAAGACTTGTGCTTTTTTCCAATAATTACCAAATTGCAGTGTACATTTGAACGAGTAAACGCCTCAATTAGAGATATAAAATTCTTGCGTGGATCAATCGACGATACTGCTAAGATATATGGTGATGAAATAATATTCGTATTATTCTGTTGTTCATGGATTAAATCACATTTCGAATAATTTTTAGGACTAGAGTATGTAACAATCACTTTGTCAGAATTGATTCCAAATAAATTAGTAATCTCTCTCTTCGAAAACTCACTTACGGTCAAAATTGCTTTCGACTTTCGTGCAATAATAGGCGTAATAGTTTTATACAAAATACTATATGTTTTTGAAAACCATTCTGGATGTTGGAATACAGCAACGTCATGGATAGTAATAATTTGATTCTTAATTATCAGTGACCCTGCCCCTGAAAAACTAATCAAAATATCACGAGATTTTCCAATCATAAAGAAAGATAAATCTATCTGTTCCCAAAGCGGACCAGTAAACAATCCAATCTTAATCATATCAAAACCAATAACATCATAGCTTCTAATTGCCGATTTCGGTGTAAGAATAATAAATTTTATTCCTTTTTCCAACATCGCTTTACACATACCATAAGCAAAATTCTCAATTCCCGTTGGATTATTGATAAGGAATCTACCATTAATATATATCATATATAGCTATCAAATATAAGTTTTCTAAAATGCTTTATGAATGACGCTTGATTCAAATTAACGTAGTAGTTGGAAAAATTAAATTTCATGGATATTGTAGTTGAAAGATTCTCAATAATAGTTGCCATTTGTTCAATATTATCACATAAGAAGCCAATATCACCATACTTATTTGATAAATATTCAAAGTATGTATTCTTTAATGCAATTATTGGCTTTTGATGTCTGATAGCATCAAATATTGCTCCGCTCGCAATCAGTTTATATTTTTCAATTCCATAAAAATACAAAATATAGTCCAATTCTTTCACATAACTGTCAAACGAGATTCTATCCAAGCCATATTTACCCCCTGGTATTATTACGCCATTTTCTAATAATTCTTCGTAATTATCTTTTACAGCTCCTATGGCATATAATGAAAATTTATTTTTAATATCACCAGATAATTTCTTGATGAGCTCCAAATAGTCATTTGCTCCCTTATAAGTATTAAGTTCTCCAACAGTTCCAATTTTCAAGACTCCAAGTGAATTATTAATTAAAAACTCCCTATATTCAGAAAAAAAAGGATGATCGATTGATTTAAAATGTTTTAGCTGTTGTTTAGTTAGAATATCTTTCAAATTATCAATGATACAATCACCTAACACACAAAAATTGATATCTGCAGAATAATTATTTTTTTTAAAGAAGTTCCTACATAGGTTTCTCATAATTTTAGCTTGCATACCCCCTTCTGAAGAAATCAACAACTCCATTTCCCCATGACATACAATCAGAACATTCCTTTTTAGAAGCTTATTTAACCAATTTATAATATGCAATGAAAACAAATTATTAAATACATATATTATTACACAACACCTAGGAGAAATGAATAATATTAAGAGATTATACATAGCACTCACAAAGTATCGCAAAACATTAGCAATCTTAGATTTACCTGAAACGACACCAATATATCTAACGATCAAATCTTTTCGTTGGATATAATTTAAGAGTATTCGCCAAGATAATTTTCCAGTATATACTTTTATTTCTTCAAATATTTCACATATAGCCGATAGTAATGCGGCATTAATAACTTCATGTTGCCCCTTATAAGCATATGTGTTAACATATATCACTTTCTTTATTGCCATATTTCCTATTACTCTTTATTAGATGAATCAAATTATTTATCAACGCTATTAAAAATATTGCAATACAAATACATATACAAATTAAAGAATATTCACCTGCAACTCCACTCAAAATAGGGCCTAGCAACATTATAACAGCAATTGTCGAACCCAATGGATTTTTAAACATAGAGCATAATCTAAATACAATTAAACACACAAATACAATAGCAAATGCATTAATTATCATTAAATTAGGTGAATTATAAAACGAAAAAACAAGAATTCCACCTGATCCCAAGATAAATGATGCATTTTCAGGTACATTTTCGTCCAACATCAATATTTTTTCTGGCCGATTCTCTAATGCGAACTTTCGACTTATCGCACTACCTAATCCCTTAAAAAAAAAACAGTTATCAACTTCTTTTGCTGTGACAAGATACAATGGAGCCTTCTCTATTAGCACTGCCGTATTTGAAAAACTACTTAATCTTCCGATTAATTTTCCACAAATTAGAGTTGATGCATTTTTAGGCGTTTCATATCCATCCCCACGTAAAGCTGACCGCATCTCATATCCTATTCTAACAAATGCAGGCATTGTCATCAAACTAACGATCACTGATAATCTATGTCGTTTTATCCAACGAACAATTTCCTGATAATATTTGACAAAAAGAACAACTGCAATTGAAGCGATAAAGCCAAATGCCGCACGTGCCACACCCAGCACACAAAAAAGGAAGCAAATTATGATAACTTTTTTATATTGCCTTTTTTGAATTATCATTAAAAGTATTGTACCCCACAAAGATGGACTTACTCGTATCATTACTTGAATTATCGGTTTGACAATAGGCGGAACATTGTATTCGTCACCACCGGCTCTGCCTACGCCAAACAAGAAGCCAAGCAATATATGGAGTATGAATATTACAATTACCATAGGCTCTAATATATCCATTCTTAAAGAAACATATTTTCTGTATCTTATTTTTGCAAAATATTTATATAGATCATACAAGATTATATTAGGAATTATGCATATTATAAGAGCAACAAGAAGACCTATC
Source organism: Parabacteroides sp. AM17-47 (assembly GCF_003434625.1). NCBI lineage: Bacteria > Pseudomonadati > Bacteroidota > Bacteroidia > Bacteroidales > Tannerellaceae > Parabacteroides > Parabacteroides sp. AM17-47. The sequence goes on along the minus strand of NZ_QTLI01000016.1, from coordinate 58,621 downwards.
CAATTTAGATTCACTTCACAATCGAGAAAATCCCCATTATAATTTCCGGTAATCAAAGAATATAAGAAACTAATAACTGAAAAAGCAATATATGTAAAAATAACTAATTTAACAGGTTTTAGATATGGATTACTCATAATTCATATTAGTTTAATGCATTAAATTTTTATACCATCAGCTTTCAGATACATTTCCCAATAAGAATCATGCAGTTCATTATTCTGTCCTAAACGCCCTATATTAAACGCAATTTGATTCAAAAAATTCCGCATCTGGGTTATACCATTGCCTCTATATCTAATCTTTTCATCAGTAACAAACATTACCTGATGTTCTTTTATTTTCAACAGATTTTTGATACAGTATATGGGCAATAAAAATTCACCCATATACCCAAAGACACGTTTATACGAGATATATTCTGATAATTTTATTCGATCCTCAACTTTACCCAATATATCAAATAACCACGTTGCATAATCTCTAAATAGAGCAAATGACATTAAAAACATATTGAATCCTGTTCGATGGTTTCCTGTCATATAATTTGAAAATACAGAAAGATATTCTGGGTAGTATTTTTCTAATATTTTATAGAGTATATACATATCTTCTGTTAACACAGTCTTCTGAAAGTCCATTCCTACAGAATGGGGTAAGTATGTAAAACTGGGAAGAAACACTTCATTTCTATTTATAATAGGAGCAAAAACATTATTTTTTAATAAATGAAATTCATCTGATTTAATCGGTTTCAATGCAGAATTATTTTTGGAGAAGTCGAAGTAACGACGGTAATGGCAGAGACCGATATAGTCGACATCCTTGAGGTTTTTCCATGCCCAGTAGAGGGCGGTGAGTTCGCAGTAGGAACCGTTTTTCTCAGAGATGTTGTCGCCAGTGTTGTCACACTGGAATCCGAGGTCAAGTTCGGGGTGCAATGCCTTGCCCACTTGAATGGGCATGTAGATGTCGTCGTGGCGGATGTTAGGATCGGCCTTGTGGCATGCCACAAGTATCTTGATCCGAGGGTGCATTTTATTGTCCATGATTGTTTTATATTAAAAAAGGTTGAGAGTTTGGCGGATTATAGGGGCCATGTCGTAGTAACGGTACTCGGCGAGGCGACCTCCAAAAATTATGTTCTGTTCTTGCTCAGCGAGAGTACGATATTGCTCATAGATTGTCTGGTTGCGAGTATCGTTGACGGGATAAAAGGGTTCCATGCCGTCGATCCACTCAGTTGAGTATTCGCGAGAGATGACGGTGTGGGGATTATTGTAGACTGCATTGCCAAAGGTCTCGAAGTGCTTGTGCTCGATAATGCGGGTGTAGGGTACGTCGGATGAAGTGTAGTTGACCACGGCATTGCCTTGATGGTTGGGTTCGTCAAGTAGCTCGGTCTCGAAGCGCATGGTGCGGTACTCTAGTTTACCGAAACGGTAGCCGTAGAACTCGTCGATTCTTCCCGTGAACACAACTTTGTCGGCCATGGTCATCCAACGGTTACGGTCGTGGAAGAAATCAGTGTTGAGTTCCACGTCACATCCTTCAAGAAGTCCCCCAATCAGCCGGTTGTAACCGCCGATGGGTATGCCTTGGTATGAGTCGTTGAAATAATTGTTGTCGAAGGTCATGCGCACCGGCAGACGACGGATTATAAATGCAGGCAACTCGGTGCAAGATCGCCCCCATTGTTTCTCGGTATAACCTTTGATAAGCTGCTCATAGATGTTGCGACCGATAAGCGCAAGGGCCTGCTCCTCAAGGTTGCGCGGTGCTACGACTCCCTCGGCCTTCATCTTGGCTACTGCCTCCCGGCGCTGCTCGTCAAGTCGACGCTGCGCCTCTGCGGGAGTCGTCACTCCCCACATCTGGTAGAACGTATTCATGTTGAACGGCAGGTTGTACAGCCGTCCGTCGGGAGCCTGCGCCACCGGAGAGTTGGTGTAACGGTTAAATGGCACTATCGAGTTGACGAAATTCCACACCTCGCGGTCGGACGTGTGGAAGATATGTGCGCCATACTTATGCACGTTAATTCCCTCTATCTCCTCGCAATAGAGATTTCCCCCAACATGAGAACGCTTGTCGATAACCAAGCACCGCCGCCCCTGCCTTTTAGCAAGACAGGCAAACGTGGCTCCGAACAGCCCTGCCCCCACAATCAAATAATCATACTCACTTCTCATAAAATATGAAATGTCGTTTTGTTTTATTAATGATATTATTCACTTTATTCCTTTCATTTTTAGTCAAGCCTAAAAAATATGTGAGAATTGAAAAAACAATTAGGGTAATAATTCCGATTATAACTAACCCAATAAAATCAGATGGTAGGTATTTCCATGCGACATAGTCTATCACCATAGCTATAGACACAATTAGAATACATCTTATCCCTACCTTCTTGATATACTCCCAAACGCTAAAGCCTAACTGTATTTTTGCAATAACAAGGCGAGAAATAGCCGCAAACGCCTCATTAATCACAATACAGAATATAACAGATCCCGGCGGCATACCGTTCAAAAACAATATGTAACCCGCAGGTATAACAAGTAAAAAAGAAAGTCCTATAACTGAATGGATAAGTTTAACTTTTCCATAGGCTTCCAATGCTACAGTCATTCCGATTGTGGATTGATTGAGTACCGCACTTATTAACAACAGACGACAAAAGGTTACAGTGTATTCCGGAACATTCTTAAGCCACAATTGTAAAACAGTAGGCATTGCCACTATTAAAGGTACTGCCAAAATACCAGTGAGGATAAATGGAAATTTACAGGCGATATAAGTTAGAGACAACATCCTATCTTTATCTCCTTCTCCAGCACTTTTTACAAGTTGCGGTCTTATTGCAGTCGTAATGGAACTTGAAAACTGCATTAAAACCCCATTCACTTGAGTGGCTATACCATTAGCGGCATTAATTGCAATACCAAAGAACATATTCAAAAGTATCGACGAGCCTTGTTGCCTTATGGTGCCACATGTAGTACCAATCATAACCCAACTGGCAAAAGCACCAATGTGTCTAATGACAGAGAAGTCAGTTATTTTACTAATTGTAAACCTTGTTTCGATATATTTTCTATGACAATAAAGCCATTCGGTAGCAAACTGTATATATGGAATTATTGCAATGAGAACCGCATAAGTCCTAAGTCTGTCACTCTCAATAGCCATGACAGACAGGGCTATCACAAATTTAATTATAGAGTTAAACAGTTGGCATAAAGAAACAAAGAAAATATTCTCATGAGCCATCAATACAGCCTCAAAGGGGACTGTTATCACTGTGCCAACTATACCAATTGTTACAGTGGCCAGAGCAAAATATGCATCATCTATTTTTTCATATGGTATTTCAAGCAAATATTTTATTATCAATTGACCACCAATTTGGATTATTATGGCAACCGTGATTGCAATAATCAAATGAAGAGCGAGACTGTTGTAGAAAACACCTCTTACCTTCCCTATTTCTTTTTCCTTTCCCATTGTAAAGGAAATAAACCTTTGGGTGGTAGTCGCCATTGTGTTGGCAATAAAGGAAAATAGGAAAACGACTCCGGCTATAAGATTATAAAGACCAAAGTCTGTCTGCCCAAGAGCTAACAGAATGTAGCGGGTTGAAAACAGGGATAAGGCCATGATAGCCAACAGGCGAACATAGCTTATTACCGTATTAACAGCTATTTTTTTATTATCACGCACGTAGGATATTATTAGAAATGTAGGGCATTGTCTATACAATACTTTTCAAGACTTTCCTGTGGAAGGTCTAATTGTAAATATTTACAATCAGGATTATGCTTGAAATAATCGTTTATTTCTGCTTCTGCCTTGTAATTGTAAATCCTTCTAATTCCCTTAGCGATCACCTTGGCAGGAATCCCACCTAACACACAAAACTCTCCATTCTCCGTATAATCCTTTGAAAGAAGGGTATTGGAGGATGCCACGATAGTATAGTCCGGAATTTTCGTGTTTTTTTTGATGACAGTTTTATTGGCTATCCAATTATATTTTCCTATGATGATAGGAGCCTTATTACGAGCAACCTTCTGATTTTCCATATTTACGGTGAAATGGTCATCGGAATCCATGAAAAAACTAAGAAATCCAATTCTGGTATACCTACCAATCTCCAAATAATCACGAATTAGAATCAATGTGCCTTCTCCTATTTGAGTATAACCCTTGAATACCATAGTGCCATTATTTTCCAATATACACCCTCCCCACCAAAAAACAGGTCCTTCAAACTCAATCTTGCCATTATTACAAATCTTTCCTTTCCCCGAACTTTTATAACCTAATTTTCCCCACTGTATCATACCTTGGAAAATCTCTTTTGATTTAATCTCAATCTTCCCAATCCGGTAGATGGAAGTGTTATGATAAATGAAAATAGGCAACTTACAAGCCTGTCTAAAAGGCAAACATTTAAAATTGAAATAAATAGTTTTTGATAAACTAAGACGGTGGTGCTGAACTCGTATTCTTTTGAGTAATAGTATCGCGAATGGACCAACCCACTCCTTCATAATCTTTATCATAAATATTTTAATTAATAGTTCTTGATAGAAGGAATGGGCTCTTAAATTTTTCTATACTACTTTGGGATTAAGAAAGGATTTATCCCATTATCTTTATAATGATAGGGTTCCTTGTTATCCTTGAAATGATTGTATAAAATCTTTTCCCATTCGTAATTATAGATCCGTCGTTTTCCACTCCCGATTACTTTTGCAGGACATCCTGCTAAAATAGGATATTTACCCCCTCCCATTACATAACTCTTTGATAATAAGCTATTTGACGCAACTATCGTATAATCTGGGGTAATTGTCCCTTTTTTTATCGTTGATCGATTGCCAATCCAGTTACAATTCCCAATTATTATAGGTTGGGTGCAATCTTTTATTTCATTTGTCTCCATATCTAACATGTAATGGAAATCAGAATCCATAATTTGGGAATCAAAAGCTATTCTTGCATAATCACCAATTTTACACCCTTTCCTTATCATAATGTTCACGTTTTCTCCTAATAAACTACTATCGCCAATATCAAGTAAAGATTTTGGTCCAAGTTCCAGCAAAACGCCTTCCCAAATTGTACAGCTACCTCTGAAAATTATTGTTCCTCGGTTTACAATCCTTGTCGGCCGTGACGATTTGTTATTAAATGAACCAAAGCATATCATGCCTCTACAAATTTCGTCCGATTCTATTTTTATCTCTCCAAGACAATGAATTGAAAATTTTCTACGTATAACAATAGGAAACCTTATTGCTTGTTTTAGTGGAAGACACCTAAAATTGACGTATAAGGTTTTGAATGGTCTTATGCACGAAGTTGAAAGCTCACTTTCCACCCAGTTAATAATATCTCCCTTCGTTTTCCCTTTTAATCGTTTAAAAATACTCATATAATGTATAATGAATTGTTAGTAAGTTCATACTCAATTTAGGACATACCCCTTTGAAAGGGCACTTTACAGTGTCCTAAACCGATTATTGTTAAAATTTAATTCTGATTTTAACATTAGCCATTGGCCAATGAGATTTTAGAGGGGATTAAGTTCAGATAATCCCTACAGCCATTAAAGATTTTGTGGAAAAATGTCCCGATGAATACCCAGGCTGAACTCCCTTGCAACTTCACGGTTCCTATCACGCTATGATAAGTGGCAGCCATTTCAGCCCACCATCACTTCCATAATGTAGAGCGGTGTTTCACTGGGTGGTCAACTTACAGATCGTTCATTCCGCTAAATTATTATCTAACGGTGCCGTTCAATTTGAATTCGAATAAATAAATATAGTTTACCGTTTTAACAACAGCATCGGCACAACCTTTAGCGCAGATCAAACTACTCACTGCCTGTCCCCAAGTTCCCTCAATAAATCATTTAAAATATAATCGTCACTCATCAAATGAAGTCCATACTTGCTATCATGCAACATAGAACAAGTACGCGTATCATAGAAGATGGCAAGCGCACGCTCCGGGGATATTTGCAAACGCTCCGCTAGTCGCATAATAATCCGGGCGACCTTTCTCCAAAGCACTTGCTCTCTCATACCGGCCTCCCTTCTCGTATATCATTAAGCCGCTCGCTATCAACAAAACGTAAATACTTATCGAGCAACGACTGACTCAATATACATATTTGATTATTAGGTGAGGTATATCGCAATTTACCCAATGCTTGATCAACCGTGATGATACAGAACAATCATAACTCACCTCCTCTCTCACCTCCGGATGCGGCGGCTTCCCAGTTTCGCAAGGCCTCCACGACATCCTCCGCTACATGCCTCAGACTTTGGGTGTGCATGACATCATAACAATCCAACAGCAGGCGACGCACCAATCCGACCTTTTCCAAACGTCTACGCATTTCCATCGGAGAGATACTCATTTCCTTGGCAGAAGCTTCTATGGCCATCACCGCAAAATGGATCTTATCTCCTATTTCCGCTTGTCGAGTATCCATGAGTCTTATATTTATCCTTCTTTGTGGCAAAGATAATGACATTTACGATTCCTCCACACTGATCCCAATAATAATTCTTCACCTATCGCGGTTGTTCGCTCTCTTTCCGTTCCCGATTACGCCTAATCAGCCCATTCAAGCCTACATGCAATATACTCCAGCAAAAGAGGTTCAAGAAAAACAAATAAGTTATATCCACACGCCATGCCAACGAGCTATTAAGCAGGATAAAGAAAGCGGAAATCGCGATGATACAAACCATCACCATCCGCACCCGCATCCCCGTGCGCAGCAACTTATGATGAAAGTGATTCTTATCCGGCAAGAACGGGTTCTTGTGCTCACGCAGGCGATGCAAGACCACACGGATCACGTCCAACAGCGGAACCAGCACCGTAGAGAAAGCGATCACCATGTACGGGTTGGACAATGTCGGAGAGACCTCGTTCGTCACGCTCATGTGAATGATCAAGAAACTGATCACGTAGCCCAGCGTAAGGCTGCCGGCATCCCCCATGAAAAGCTTATGTCCACGGTTGGCGTTACCGAACACGTTGTAGCACCAAAAGGGCATAAGGATACCCAGCGTACAGATCGCCAACAAGGCGTAAACATACTGTCCACGAAGAAAGAATATAACGCTCAAGACCGACAAGGCGATACAACACAGACCCGAGGCCAAGCCGTCGATACCATCAATCAAGTTAATGGCATTTGTTATATATACCACGATAAACACCGTGAACGGCACCCCTACCCAAACCGGCACCGAGTAAATACCGAACAAGCCACCAAACGAGTCGAACCAGTTGCCTGACAGTACCAACAGAAACGCAGCGGCGATCTGCACGGCGAACTTATAGCGGTAGCCTACACCGACCAGATCGTCGCAAACACCCACCAGATAAAGTAGCGTCATGCCCACGAACAGGAACAGGTACTCATAAAGCATATTGAATGACAAGCCGGACACGTTCACATCCCAAAAGTACAGACGAAAACCGATCACCAAGAACATCGACATCAGGATCACCGGAAAAAAGGACAGCCCACCCAGACGGGGAACCGGCATCGTATGCACCTTACGGGCGTCCGGGACATCATAGAGCCGTTTCTTATGGGAAATCACCAAGATCCTCGGGATGATCACCATGCCGAGCGATACGGCAAACAGGAAACCGAATAATAGAAACAAAGATGTTTGCATGATCCTAACGTATAAGATTAATTCTTTCCTTCATCCATCTTCCCCCGCATGTAAGCGATATACCGCTCCACGGCTTCATGGGCCAGTCGGCGGAACCGATCCTCGTCATCCAGATGTTCCCAAAGGAGGTCCAACAGACGGACATAGATGCTGAAATGCATGTCTATACCTTTTTTAAAGCGTTATAGGTACTGCCGCCCATACCTCCGGTTACGCAGACGATGGATTTGGTCAGCTTGGTGACTTTCAGCAGCGTGTCGATGTAATCACCCAGACGGGGAAAGAATTGTTGTCGGTACATATGTGATAATCGTATTAATTTCTCTGAAATCCGTACGTGTGGGGATACGGCAGTCCCGATACCTCCCGCTCGTGCCACGACCGGTAATCTTCCGCGGGGAAAACGGGGACGGTCAATCGCTTATAATCCGGCTCGTCGATCCGCAAGATATGCTTGCGGGCGTACGAACGCAGCGAGCGATCCGTTACGGACACCATCACGACCGGAAACGGATACCCGAACAGGCGCATCGGCGTGGTCTCGCTGTCCGGGAACGCACGACGCAACTGATAGGCCGAACGCTCGAAGGCGACCCAGTAAGGCCCCGTACAATACAAGTGCATGGAGGTATGGTTCGCACGCTCGCGCCCCATGATCTCGCGCAAATGGTCGTTCAGCAACGCCACCAAACGAACGCCGGAAGGAAGGGTAGACATCAAATTTGAATTATGAATTTTGGATTATGATTTAAACTGTCAACTGCCACTTCTCAACTGTCAACTGATTCGTGGCCCAGCCATCTATCATAGTCGCCCAGCCGGCGGATCAAGGATAATTTACTTTTCTTAGGCGAGGGATCGACTTGCCAAGGATCCACTAGCTCGTGTGCCATGCGACGGTAGAGAGCGTTATCCGTACAGCCGTACAAGGTGACCAGCAACAGGGCACGGGATTGCGGTGCTTTCACGACAGGCAATAAGCCGCGCATCGTGTCGTGCAAGCGAACGAAAGCCTCCTCATCGCCCGACAGCTTATAGGTCGGGAGGAGCAACGCGCACAGCTTGCAACGCATCACGTCTGTCTCCGCACGCAAAGAGGCATATCCCCGCAGTACCTCGCCGGCCAATCGTCGATCCTCCTCGCAGACACTGCCGGAAGCATGGTAACGTCCCAAGGCCTCGTGCAGGCCCTCCGACAGGCGGTCGTTGTCCAGATGGGTATAAACGTGCTTGCTCCTCGCGTTCAACTCGATCAACTCGTACTCACCCGCCTTCACCTCGAACAAGGGTACCCACATGCAATCCAGTATGCGTGCCATCACCTCCTTATGACCGCCGCCCGGCTGGATCACCACCTCGGCCTCCATCCCGGTGAAATAACCGGACGTGATGCGTACCCGATCCCCCTTCAACAAGCGGGTACTCTCCGGCACGTACACCGGAAGCTCGTTGGAGTAAGCCTCCGCCACCCAGCGCAAATTCGCCATCTCCTGATCCAAGAGGTGCGGGAAATAGGTCGTACTCCCGGAAGAGACACGGGGAAGGAAATTATACAAGGGGAGTGCCTGCTTCATGCGGAAGATTTCCTCTACCGAAGAACGGATAAACACGTAGTTGAACAGCAAAGGTCGCCTCGTGTTGACCAGCTTGCCACCCACCTTTCGCACCTCCACGTACGAGGGGGCGAAATACTCGAAAAGAGCCTCTCCCCGACGTTCCCGCCGGGAAAGCTCCACGTCCAAGCCTTTGGAGGGGCTGATCCGGTCACGCCGTCCACCCGCGGCGGTAGGAAGCGTGAGCACGTACCAGCGCACGGCTTTCAAGTCATGACGCTTGCCGGCCTGTGTCAGGCCCCCCTTCGGACGATCGTTTCTCAAAATACGCGTCGGCATGATTCTCTTTTCCCTAAGATATACGAGGAGTTCCCCTCTGATTAAACGACAATTCAAAGCCCTGCCAAGCGTACCCTATTTACGCCTAACACACAGCACTTTAAGTTTTCAATTATGGCATTTCTGAAAATTACCATACCTAGTGAATATTTAGCTACTCGGGAAGTAGCGTATTCTTTCATGCCGCGAATATAGTAAAAAATAATTAAAAACAAGCGAATAGATCCGCTTGTTTACTCATTGTAGGCGTTTGATCCTCTCTATTCTTTGATTTTCCCATTTTATCCTAAACGTATAGACATGGTGATGCGGGTGAAACGACCTCTTGTTCCCGGTATCATTCCACCATGCCTCATAACCTGTGTGTGTATTCCTGTAGAGACGGGGCGTGCCTCGTCTCATCTCCTCAAAATGGTATTTAAATTACCGTCAGACGATGGGAGACGGAGCACGCTCCGTCTCTACAGCTGGGTAATTTTCCCCTCCTTTTACGCTACTTCCCGAGTAGCCAATCTCTTACCCCACCTCGGATACCGGTTTATACACGCTCTCGAAGCAAGCCCGGTTCACCGCCGACAGACGTTCCAAGGAAAAGCTCTTCAAGTAAATTTGCGTGGTCTTGATAGACGTATGCCCCAACAGCTCACTGATCATCTCGATCGGTACGTCCTGTTCCTTCAAGGTCGTGGCGAAAGAGTGACGGATCGTGTACGAGGTGACCGGCTCACCCACACCACAAGTCTCCGCCAGCGACCTCAAGTTGCGGTTAAAGCGCAACAAGGCGCCGTTGTATTCCGCATAGGCCGCCTCACCCGTTTTCTTCCCGCTCAGAAACGGGAACAGGTAAGGCGAGTCCTTGTCCGTGCAAACCGCCAACTCATCCAACAAGAGCCGTACATCGGCCGGGATCTCCACCCGGATGAAAGACCCGCTCTTCTGACGGTGGTACGACAAGACCCCGTCCTTGACATTCTCTTTCCGCAAATGGGCGAAATCCACGAACGCCATCCCGCTGAACGAGAACATCAGGCAAAAACACAGCTGGGTTCTCCGCATCTCCGGCTCAACTCTCGGAGTCCCCATCAACGAGCGCAAGCTATCCAGAGGCAACGCCTTCTTCCGCTTGCTCTCCACGCCTGTAAACACCCCCTTGAACAGATTCGGGATATACGAAACCTCGCCAGCCTCCACCGCCAAGTTATAGATATGCCGGATTCGCCGCATATAGGTGGACACCGTATTGCGCATACAGCCCCGCTTCGACAGCCATGCCTGATAAAGCAAGAGCCTCTCTTTGTCTATATAGGCATAAGGGATTTCCTCCATCCCGCAAAAACACTTGAACGAGCGTAAAGCGTCCAGATAACTCTTCGCCGTGGAATAACGCCCCACCTCACGAAGGTGGGCTATATAAGCCAACATACCCCCCACCACGTCTTCTTTTTTCATATAAATCCTCCTTAAATCCTTGTTTATTCTGTTATCTTTTATTTAATCATGTCAACACCATTAACATTGGGACGAACTGTTCGTCCCGCACTTTATTTTATTAATCCGACCTTCACCGCCGTTAATCTAAGAAAAAGAATACATGAAAAATGAATTTAAAATGTCCCTTTTCGCAGCCCCGATCTCACCGGTCAAAGATAGCCTAACGGGACGAGTATCACGACCGGCTACCGTATATCCCAGTCGAGAAGTCACCTTACAGGAGGTGGTCCGACTCATCACCGGCGATCCGGCCCTCGAACGCCTCACCCGGCAGCTCCGCCTCCCGCTTGAGACGGGTGACAAGGAACGATTCAGCGAGCTGAAACGGCAAACGCTACCGTATGTCACGCCTTGCGGGACTTTCTCATACCGGAAAAGCGATCGGCTCCTGGCCCCGAGCGGATTGGTGGTTGTGGATGTAGACGGATTGGACTCTACCGCGGAGGCGGAAGCTCTCCGAAGACAGCTGTTCGACGATGCCTACCTATGCCCCGCCCTCTGCTTCATCAGCCCGAGCGAACGAGGCGTAAAGGCTTTCGTCCCCTATCCGGAACATCCCGGAAACGAGACACCCGCCTATATCTCCGAGCATATCCTAGGCGTAATGAACTACGTGGAATATGTGTATGGCGACGGAGAGACGCGAGGCTCCCAGAAAGTAGACCCGAGCGGCAAAGACATCGTCCGCTCCTGTTTCCTATGTCATGATCCCAACGCGCTCTTTAGGATTTGAAATCATAACTCATAAATCATAAATTACATGTCAGACAGTTTATCCCGCTTAGTAGAAGCGGTTCGTTCGGCGGGTGTAGATATCGCCCCCGGATATTGTGAATACGTGCGCTTGGCGTTTGCCATCGCCAACGATTGCGGCGAGGCAGGACGAGAAGGTTTCATCGCCCTGTGTTCCCTATCGGTGAAGTTCAACCGGGAGAAGGCCGAACGACTTTTCTCCAACTCCTTGAAAAAGGGAGACCACAGGATACACCTCGGTACGGCCTTCCATTTGGCCGAACTGGCGGGCGTACGCTTGGAGCCTCCAAGCCGCCCCCGCGATACGCACGCAAGTAATGCAAGTAATGCAAATAATGCAGCACCTGTTTCCCACACACGTGCGTGCGATAATAATGTAGAGATCGAGATCGAAGAGCAGGTCGATCCGTTCACCCACCTGCCCTTCTTCCCCGAGGGGCATGAGTGGCCCCGGATGTTGCGGCAGATCATGGCGTTCGGACAGAGCCGGGAGCAACGGGATGTACTCCTTCTGGGCGGGCTCACCACCTTGGGCGCCTCGCTCGCCCAGACGCTGCGGTTCCTATATGGAGGCAAATGGTTCTTCTCCAGTTTGCAAACCTTCGTCGTCGCTCCCCCCGCCTCCGGAAAAGGCGTGCTCGCATGGACGCGAATGCTCGTGCAACCGATCCACGACGAGATCCGGGCGACCGTGGCGGAGGAGATGAAAAGGTATAAGAAAGAGATGACCTCCTTCAATTCCTTGGGACGGGAAAAGGCGAAAGCCGAGGAGCCAGAAATGCCTCTCAACCGTATGTTTATATTCTCCGGCAACAACACCGGTACCGGTATCTTGCAGAATATCATCGACTCAGGCGGCGTGGGGATCATCTGCGAGACCGAGGCGGACATGGTCAGCAACTCCATCGCCTCGGATTATGGCCATTGGAGCGAGGTGATCCGCTGCTCGTTCGATCACGACCCGCTCAGTTACAACCGGCGGACAGACCGGGAGTATCGGGAGCTGCGGCACTCACACCTGTCGGTATTGATAAGCGGAACGCCCGGGCAGGTGAAGCCGCTGATCCCTTCCAGCGAGAACGGATTGTTCTCCCGGCAAATGTTCTATTATATGCCCCGTGTACTTCACTGGATCAACCAGTTCAGTCTACAGCGGACCGACACGTCGCTGGAGTTCCAGAAATTGGGCAAGGACTGGATCGCTCACTTGAGAGAGATCCAGAAACTGGGGGTGATCTCGCTTCGCTTGACCGACGCGCAAATCGTCTCCTTCAACGAGGTGTTCCAAACCTTGTTCGAGCGCTCCCGGAAGGGCACCGGCAACGAGATGAACAGCTCCGTCGTACGGATGGCCATCAATATCGGACGTATCCTGTCGATCGTCGCCCTATTGCGAATAACAGGGGAATGCGAGGAGGCGGGAGACTTCGCCGCCAGCCTGCGCAAGTCGCCCCGGCTCACGCCAGACCCGCAGACCTGCTCCGACAACATCAAGGACGGGATCATCACCCGCTGGGATCTCTCCATCCAAGAGGATGATTTCCAAGCGGTCCTTTCCTTGGCCGAGCCTATGTACCTACACGCCGTACACATACTCTCGTTCCTTCCCGCCAACGAGGTGAAGAACCGGGGCATGGCCGACCAAGAACGTCTCTTCATCACCTTGGATACGGGTTTCACCTATCAATCCCTCTTGGAAGAAGCCGAGAAGCTGAAGATACCCAAAAACACCGCATGCAGTTGCTTGCAACGTTGGCAGAAACAGAGAATCGTCCGAAAGGGAGAAAAACGAGGGGATTATAAGAAAACATAATCCCTCTTCCTCCTCTTCTTTTAAGTATGTACGCACGTGTGTGGGAAAACAGGTACTGCATTACTTGCATTATTTGCATTACTCGCATAAGTCGCACGCCCCACACGTACACCGGCATCGCCTCACGCCTACGCCCGTACAGGGCCACGCCGATATACGTGTGGGCTAACGTCAATATACGCATGAAGCGATGCCGATATACGCATGCGAAAGCGAACATGGAAGACCCTCGTTCAAGGACGGCCCAAATAGCGAAAGATCAGTTCCACTTGCAGGGAGGTGAAAATCCGCTGCCGGTTTTGGTAACCTGTCTCGTCCAGCTCATCGCTGAGCTTCTGATGATGTCGGACCCATCCCGCCAAGCGGTTGAGAGCGGAACTCGGACTGATATCGGGAGCATAGGCCATGGCCAACTCCCGTTTGCTATAAGGGCGCACCGGCCACCCTTCCTGATATTCGTTATTTGTCTGCATAAAATAGGTGTTTTTCAATTCATTTACAGGAATAAAGATACTGAAAAAGTACGAATCCGGCAACGATCCGATCCACTAATATTCATCTTTTATCACCTTATATACCCCGATTTCACACCGCCTCTACGAGACTCATTCCGGAGGAAACCGGAAGTCGTACATTCGTAATCGAAAACAGATCGATCCCATTTTCAATTATCAATTATCAATTTTTAATTATTAAAACTATGGCATTAAATTACAGTGTGGCCCTTCGGCCCAACCCTTTGAAGAAAGACGAGCCGGCGAAAGCGTACGCCACGGCACAGGTCAATGGAGAGCTGTCGCTCAAGCAACTGAGTCGCCGGGTATCCATGCAAACCACCGTCAGCCGTGCGGACGTGGTAGCGGTATTGATCTCCACCGTCGAGAACCTGCTCGATGCCCTCCAAGAGGGAAAGCAGGTGGATTTCGGCGATTTAGGCAAATTCCGTCTACAGATACTCAACGAGGGGGCGGAGAGTCTTGAGAAATTCACATCTACAAACATCACCGGTGTCAACATCCAGTATATACCGGGTGAGGACCTGAAGAACATCTTCGCCGGACTGGAGTTCCAGCCGGTGGCCAGTCGCAAGGCTCAGCAAGCCGTGCTTCGTGCGGAGAAGGCTGGGGAGACCTCTGTCGATATCAGCAAGAAGCCCGCTTCCGGAGGGGACGACTCGGAATCGCCTGACGAGATCTAGCGTGTCACTTTTGGCTTGCACCCAATCGGTATGTCACTTTTGGCTTGACCCAAAAGTAACCAAAAGGTCAAGGCTGACGCTGACGGGCTACTTCGAGACCTGCGCTCGCTGTCGCATCCCAACTCGCTTCGCTCAAACAGGGACGCTCCTGTCGCTCACTTCGGCCGCCTCGCTTCACGCCCGTCCGCTGAGGCCGTCCAAAGGAAAGCGTCGCTTTCCTCTTATATCAGCCGGGATATCATTATTCATTGTTCACTATTAATTATTAATTATCATGAAGAAGTCTGTTTGGAGTACCATTCTCAAAGTGATCATCGCCGTTGCTACCGCCATCGCAGGGGCCTTCGGCCTGCAAGCTTGCCAATTGTTTTAGCAAGCCTCCCCCACCCGTTCCCACTCCCTAAAGAAGACAACCTCCCCAAAAGAGGACACCCTCTACCAGAAGGACAGTCTTTCTCAAGGGGCCGGCCTCTCCTCAAAGAGCCGGGAACGGCTCTCCATCCGGCCTTAGCGGGCGGGCGTAAAGCGAGGCGGCCGAAGTGAGCGACAGGAGCGTCCCTGTTTGAGCGAAGCGAGTTGGGATGCGACAGCGAGCGAAGGCCGACGAGTAGCCCGTCAGCGTCAGCCTTGAACTTTTGGTTACTTTTCTTTCAAGAGAAAAGTAACACACAAACTAAAAAAAGAATAAAAATGAAACAATATTGCTTTTACCAGAATTACAGGGAGGTTCGCCTCCTTGTAATTCATTGCAGCGCAACACGCTACGACCGGGATTTTCCCGTGGAAGCGCTTCGAAGCGCACATAAGGATCGTGGGTTCGCCGACATCGGCTATCATTACTATATCACCCGGGATGGTGAGCTGCACCGCTGCCGGCCGGAGAACCAGATCGGGGCACACGCCTCGGGCTGGAACGATCACAGTCTGGGTATTTGCTACGAGGGCGGATTGGATGAGCGAGGACTTCCCGCGGATACCCGGACGTATGCCCAGCGGTGTACCTTGATGGACCTGTTACGGCAATTACGAAGGGATTACCCGTCGGCACGTATCTTAGGACATTATCAACTCAGCACCAACATTCGCAAGGCTTGCCCCTGCTTCGACGCAGAGAAAGAATATGCGGAATTGTATTAGGCTTCGTGATATTTGAATAGGCAACAGATTTTTTCGTATGTTTGCGGACAATATAGAAAATAAACAAAAAGATACGACATGAACTACTACGAACTTAGTTTCACATACACCTCCCCTATCGAGAAAGAGATTATCAATGACGTGCTGGCCGCCGAGTTGGGGGAAATCGGTTTTGAGAGCTTTACGGAAAGCGAGAAGGGTTTGCTGGGATATATATCCGAGGCTTTATACGACAAAAAGACATTGGATGATAAACTGGTCGACTTTCCGCTAGAGAATACCCGGATCGATTACACCTCCAAATGGGTAGAAAGCAAGGACTGGAATGAGGAATGGGAGAAGAATTATTTCAAACCCATCCGGATCGGAAGCGAATGCATCATCCGTGCCTCCTTCCACGAGGCGGAGCCCGGCTATACATATAATATAATAATAGACCCGAAAATGGCTTTCGGCACCGGCAATCACGAAACGACTTATTTGATGATAAGCGAGATGCTGAAACTAGACCTAGAAGGCAAGGAGCTACTGGATATGGGATGCGGCACAGCCGTGCTGGCCATCTTGGCCCGGCTGAAAGGGGCGAAACGGGTAGCGGCCATCGACATCGACGAATGGGCTTATAACAACGCCCTAGAGAATATCCGCCTGAATCATACCGAAGACATACAAGTTGCCTTGGGCGGCGCCGAGAAAATCAAGGAATTCGGACTATTCGACATCGTCTTTGCCAATATCAACCGGAACATCCTCCTGAATGACATTTGTCAATATACAAACAGTATGAAACAGGGAAGCATCCTATTTATGAGCGGCTTTTATGTAGAAGATATCCCGGCGATAGAAGCTGAATGTCAGAAAAACGGGCTGAAATTGGATTCTTATAACGAAAGAAATAACTGGGTTGCCGTGAAGGTCTTAAAAGGATAACTTTTTTTAACAACAAAAGTTAAGACAAGGATAAACCTTAATCCAAATAAATACGTTATCTTAGTGGAAACTTCTAAAAAGAAAAAGTTATGAAAAGCGTAGATTCAAAATTATTACTTGGCCTTGTAGTAGGCGCGGCTGTTGGTGCCGCTGTAGGTTATTTGGCAGCGACAGATAAGAGAGAACAATTACTGGAAGAATTGAACGGTGTTGTCGGAAAAGTAAAAGAAGGTTTTAACTCCGCTCTTGCCAAATATAAAGAAGGAAAGCAAGAAGTAGTACAGGCAACAGAAGAAATCGTAGCTGAATAAGCTTTGTATGGAGAAAGATTCAGGAACAGTCTTCCGTGAGCTGAAAGAAGATGTATCGGCTTATGTGGAGTTAAAACTTGAGCTCCTAAAGTTGAGTACATATGAGAGAACGGGTAAAGTCATAGCCGTTCTCTCATATGGCTTGATATTATTGTTTTTGGCATTCTTCGCCATCTTGTTCATATTCTTGGCCTTGGGCTTCTTCCTAGGGGATTGGCTCGGCTCCTCCGGGTTCGGATTCGGTATCGTGGCGGTCTTGTACCTGCTACTTATCGGCATTATAATAATGAATAGGGACAGGATCAGCACAAAAGTATTAAATGAGGTAATAGCCGCCATGACGGCGAATGACGATAAAAATAATGCGACAAACGATGAACAACCAGCAAACCCCACTGGAGAAACTGATTTCTGACAAAGAACGCATACAGAGACAATGTAAGCGGCAGGAACAGAAATTGAATGAGGATTTCTCTTATATACAGGAGAACGCCGGAAGTTTGTTGTTATCCGGACTATCGTCTCTCCTTTTCCCTAGCAATAAGTCAACGACAAAAACAAACGACAAGAACACAGCTCCCGTAACGGCCGGACAACCCTCCATCGCTTTAGGGATCTCAGACTATTTATCCATAGCGAAAGGTATGATTCCCATCGCTTGGGATCTCGCTCAACCATTTATTATGACGTGGGGAATCAAAAAAGCGAAAAAATGGTTCTCAAATCTCTTATTCAAGAAAAAGAAATAACCTCCAACAATTAATTTATGTTAGAGGGCAGTTTTTTTCTCGCTATATTATAAGGCTCAATACAAAAAACATGACTACATTTGCAGTCGTTAAAGCAAGGATAAAATGAATATCTACTCCTTGCGATGGATAAGAGATAAAAATAAAGACTTATTATTAATAAACCCATAAAAAGTTTTATTACAATGATCAAACTAGGTATTAACGGTTTTGGCCGTATCGGACGTATGGTGTTCCGTGCTGCAGTTGCTAACTTTGGCAACGATATTCAAGTTGTAGGTATCAACGACCTTTTGGATGCTGATTACTTGGCATACATGTTGAAATATGACTCAGTACACGGTCGTTTCGACGGCGAAGTAGCTGTAGAAGACGGCGCTTTGGTTGTAAACGGTAACAAGATCCGTTTAACTGCTGAGATGGATCCTGCTAACTTGAAATGGAACGAGGTTGACGCTGACGTTGTTGTTGAGTCTACTGGTTTCTTCTTGACAGACGAGACAGCTCGCAAGCACATCCAAGCTGGCGCTAAGAAAGTTATCATGTCTGCTCCTTCTAAGGACGCTACTCCTATGTTCGTTTACGGTGTTAACCATACAACTTACGCAGGTCAAGACATTATCTCTAACGCTTCTTGTACTACAAACTGCTTGGCTCCTATCGCTAAGGTTTTGAACGACAAGTTCGGTATCGTTAAAGGTTTGATGACGACAGTTCACGCTGCTACAGCTACTCAGAAGACTGTAGACGGTCCTTCTAAGAAAGACTGGAGAGGTGGTCGTGGTATCCTTGAGAACATCATCCCTTCTTCAACGGGTGCCGCTAAGGCTGTAGGTAAAGTATTACCTGTATTGAACGGCAAATTGACAGGTATGGCTTTCCGTGTACCGACTTCTGATGTTTCTGTTGTTGACTTGACAGTAGTTCTTGAGAAAGAGGCTTCTATGGCTGACATCTGCGCTGCAATGAAGGAAGCTTCTGAAGGCGAATTGAAAGGTGTTCTTGGTTATACTGAAGACGCAGTTGTTTCAACTGACTTCCGTGGCTGTGCTAACACTTCTATCTTCGACGCTAAAGCTGGTATCTCTTTGGATTCTAACTTCGCTAAGATCGTATCTTGGTACGACAACGAGTGGGGTTATTCAAACAAAGTTTGTGAGATGGCTCGCGTTATCGCTGGTAAGTAATTTATTACCACTCTACATAGAAAAGGCTATCCTCTTTGAGGATGGCCTTTTTTTTCGTACGTTTGTATCATGAAATCATATGAACTTATCACGATTCTAGGGCCTACGGCTTCCGGAAAGACGACCTTCGCCGCCGCTCTCGCCGCCCAGTTGGATACGGAGATCATCAGCGCTGATTCCCGGCAGATCTATCGTTCTATGGATATCGGGACGGGTAAGGATTTGGCCGATTACAACGTGAATGGAAAACAAATCCCCTATCACTTGATCGATATCTGCGAGCCCGGCTATAAATATAACGTATTTGAGTATCAGCATGACTTTTTCCGGGTCTATGAGGATATGAAGCGGAGGGGTAAACTCCCGATCTTATGCGGAGGAACCGGGATGTACATAGAGGCCGTATTAAAAGGATATAAGCTATTAGACGTGCCTCAAAATCCTGAGCTAAGGGAATCCTTGAGGAATAAAACCTTGGAGGAGCTGGAAACCATCCTCGCCTCTTATAAGATATTACATAATAAAACGGACGTGGACACCGCCCAGCGGGCTATCCGTGCGATCGAGATCGAGGAGTATTATAAGACTCAGGCACCAGACGTAAATGAATATAATCCGATCAACAGCCTGATCATCGGTATCCACATCGACCGGGAATTACGTAGGGAAAAAATATCCAGACGCTTGCGGACCCGGTTGGACGAAGGAATGGTGGATGAGGTTCGTACGATCTTGGCTACGGGTGTTAAACCGGAGGACTTGATCTATTACGGATTGGAATATAAGTTTCTTACTTTATATATTATCGGGGAGCTTTCTTTTGAGGAGATGGTCTCGCAACTCGAGATAGCGATCCATCAATTCGCCAAGAGGCAAATGACTTGGTTCCGGGGCATGGAACGCCGGGGTTGCGAGATTCATTGGATAGACGCCACCCTACCGACCGAAGAAAAAATAGCGACAACAATGCGAATTCTAAATAATCAGCTATGATAACAATAAACGATCTAAATAAAAGCGAGAACTTCTTCTTGATGGCAGGTCCTTGCGTAATCGAGGGGGAAGATATGGCGTTACGTATCGCCGAGAAAATAGTGGGTATCACGGAAAGACTGCATATACCCTATGTATTCAAAGGCTCCTATCGGAAAGCGAATCGCTCCCGTCTGGATTCTTTTACGGGCATCGGGGATGAGAAGGCGTTAAAGATCTTACGGAAGGTGGGCGAGACGTTCAATATTCCCACCGTTACCGACATCCATGAGACAACGGAAGCTGCCATGGCCGCCGAATATGTCGATGTCCTTCAAATCCCGGCTTTCCTATGCCGCCAAACGGATTTATTGGTAGCGGCGGCCGAGACCGGGAAGATCGTCAATATAAAGAAAGGACAGTTCCTTTCGCCGGGTGCCATGCAATTCGCCGTACAAAAGGTAGTGGACGCAGGAAATGATAATGTCATGATCACCGAGCGGGGAACGACATTCGGCTATACCGACCTTGTTGTCGATTTCCGGGGTATCCCGCAAATGCAAACATTCGGTTTCCCAGTCATTATGGATGTAACCCATTCCTTGCAGCAACCGAACCAAACCTCCGGCGTGACCGGTGGATTGCCCGCCCTTATCGAGACGATAGCGAAAGCCGCTATAGCCGTAGGCACGGACGGCCTGTTTATAGAGACCCACCCGGAACCAAGCCAAGCCAAATCCGACGGGGCCAATATGCTCAGACTGGATTTATTGGAAGATCTTTTGACACGTTTGGTACGTCTACGCCAAGCGATCCTATAAAAAATAAGGGGCCCTTACTAAAAAGGCCCCTTTATTTCTTATTTTTACGATCAATAATCTAATTATCCCATCTTGCTGATTTTCTTCAACCGATCTTCATCTATCAACTTAATCTTTCTACCGTCTAAAGCAATGATACGTTCCGCCACAAAGGTGGACAACGTGCGAATAGCATTCGATGTAGTCATATTAGATAGATTTGCCAGATCTTCACGAGCCAAATAGATGCTTAACGTAGCACCGTCTTCTTCCAGTCCGTAACTATCTTTCAGGAATAACAAAGATTCAGCTAATCGCCCACGAATATGTTTTTGCGTAAGGTTAACCGTACGTTCATCCGAGATACCGAGATCAATGGATAATTGTCGGATGAAAAACATAGCCAAATTCGGATTACTCATTAAAAGGCCCGTAACCACTGTCATAGGAATCATGCAAACCGTAGAAGCCTCGAATGCGGAAGCGTTCGTCAAGTAATCTTCTTGAGCGAAACTAGCCCGGTAACCAAAATACTGCACAGGCTTAATCATTCGGATAATCTGGCTTCTGCCACCTACTCCATCCTTGTAAATCTTCACTTTACCCTTTAACAAGCACATCATGTCCTTTGGTTCGTCGCCCTCGCAATAAATCAACTCGTTACGTTTGAAATGCTGGATCGTCGAATTACTACGGAGGATCTCACGTTCCTTATCGGTCAGAACCCTCCACACCTCTGATAAACTGGCCGATAAATCGACCTCTTCTTTTTGCTGTTTAACCACGACTGCTATATAACATACTTATGAAGCACAAATATACGATTTTTCTTTTGATAAAATAAAAACTTTTGTACGATTAATTACACCATATTGTAACATTTTACTTTCTTTCACGTCTAAACTGAAATTTATTCATTATGTTTGTCTGGAAAGAATGTAAAATCGTTGAAAAAGTTATATTCGATACTTACCTTGATTTTAATCTCTATAAGTATTTTCGCAAAGAGCACTGATACTTATAGTGATAAGATCCTGTCTTTTGGCAAGGGGAATCGAGAAACGAGAGAACGGGCGGACTCGATCATGCACCTTGTCATCGAAAAAGCGACCCAATACCAAAATACGGTATCGAAATACGAGGCTGAGATTTATATCAAAGGACGTACAGAAATTTTAAAACAAAATATGTTAATACGTCTCGCCCATCATATCTTTCCTATCGACCGGAAAAATAAGGATATGCTTTTTGAAATGGTCAGCCAATCTAAATTTAACGCCCCGCAGAATTATCTTCATGATCTAAAGGCGGTCAACGGAAACAGCATACCCAACGGGAAAAAGCAACAGGAGGCCTTGGCTTTCTTGAATTTGAACGTATATTCCCCTACCGCTTACGATGATGCCATCTTCATGCCGATAGCCAGCAACGCTTTTAAGTTTTATACGTTCAACTTGGAAGGGCTGGAGACTATCAACGGCTTGACGATTTACAAAATCCGTTTCCTGCCGAAGCAATGGAGCCAGAAATTGGTATGCGGGGATTTATATGTCATCGACCAGTCATGGACGATCGACAAGATCGATATGAACGGTCGTTACTCTTTCGCCGAATTCAACCTAGTCATGAGCTACGGACGGGATTTCAGGCGGTTCATCCTACCCGAGAAGGCGGATCTATTCCTCCGATACAGGGTATTGGGAAACGCGGTGGCAACCACCTACCATTCTTCCTTTAAGTATCAGGAAGTGGAATGGGTGGAGGAGGACAACGAAAGCCATAAGTGGAAATCCTTGGACCTGACCAATTATTACAAACTCTCGTCCGATACGGTTCCTATTATCAGGGATTCCACGTATTGGAATATCCATCGTGACAATCCCTTGAGTCCGGATGAAGCCCACTTATACAGTAAAGCCCAAGAGCAGAATATAAGTAAAATCGATACGGCCGATGATCTCCAGAAGTACGTTAAGCTAACGGAGCAGTTGACGAATACGGTCAATATGGATTATAAAACGACCCGTATTAAATATTCCGGCTTTCTAAATCCGTTCCAATTGGGTTATTCCGCCCGTAACGGCATCACTTACAAACAGCGATTCCGTATCAGCAAGACATTCGCCCGTGACAAACAAATTCGTTTCCGTCCGGAGATTGGTTACGTATTCAAGCTCAAGCAGATATTTTTCAAGGTCGGAGGCGATTGGGAATACTCGCCGCAGAAACGGGGAATCTTATCGGTAGAAGTAGGAAACAGTAATGAGAGTTATTCTTCCGAGATCACCCAAAAGATCAATGAGGAATTGAAGGATTCCACCTTCAATTTCGATGATTTAAACCTTGAGTATTTCAAACATTACTATGCGGAAATAAAAAACTCCATCGAGTTATTCAATGGGTTTCAATTAACGACGGGTATCACTTACCACCGGCGTATCCCCTCTAAAAAGAGAGTGGAGATCGATCCCGGGGATGATGTAGAGGAAATACTCAGCCAAAATTATAATGACTTTACGCCCACGCTCGGTTTCTCCTATACCCCCCGCCAATATTATCGCATGGACGGATACCGGAAGGAGTATGTCTATTCTTACTATCCCACGATATCAATCGAAATAGCGAGAGGTATCCCCGGAGTCGGGAAAAGCTCGGGAGATTACGGACGTATAGAGGCGGACGTGCATCAAAGCCTTATGCTTGGCCTATGCAGACGATTGAACTATCATATCAGCGCCGGTCTTTATACGCAACAGAAGTCTACCTATTTCGCGGACTTTAGGTATTTCACCCGCAGGAATTTCCCCGATACATGGGATGATCAGATCGGCGGAGTCTTCAATCTGCTGAAAGGCGAGTGGTTCAATGCCTCCGATAAGTATATACAAGCGCATTTCATGTATGAAAGCCCTTTTGTCTTATTCAAGATCCTCCGCATCAACTCCACGAAAAAGTTCATGCAAACGGCCTCACGTTATATCCTCTCCGAACGCTTTTATTGGAGCCAGCTATGGACACCGGTCTTGCCTAGCTATACGGAAGTCGGATACGGGATCGGGAACCATATCTTTAATATCGGGATATTCGCCGGATTCGATCGCTGGCATTACCAAAGCATGGGATTCAAGTTTGCCTTCGAGTTATTTCAATGAATGGATAGCGGGCGGGCTACCAATACCCCTTTACAGCTCTTTATCCCCTCGGCGTAATCTCGTAAGGAGGATGCTTGGATGATTACCTTTTTAGCGGAAGAAGAGGCATGGATAAATGTCAGTTGTCCATCCTTCCAATAGGCGATCCCGACATGCGTCACGTCCAGCCCCTTGATAGAAGTAACAAAACAGAGGATATCGCCATTCTTGATTCTGAACGAACATTTGTCGATCTCTTGTTTAGGCACATAATAATGAGGACGTAGGTTTATCTCCTTTTCCTTATCGGCCATCCTTCGAACTCTTTCCGGATGGTTCTTCAGTTGCTTATAGCTATCCGGATGCGTAGAGATAAAAGATAAATCCAAAGGTAGGGAGGCACCACCGATTTCCCTCCCCATATCTTTCACGATTCCTTTTCGCTCATTCTCATAGAACCAGTCCGTCATATAATGCAAACGATCCGTGTAATCCCCTATCGTACCCTCTCTGTACCGGAGCTGCTGTAAATTCTCACAGAAGTTCTCAAAGGTAGGATTTTCTTCCCACAGGGTGCGGGATAAAGCCAATACGGTCTCCGCGAATGTGGTACAATCCAGTTCCCGCAGATTGACCACCAAGCCCTCCGGCTCCTTTTCCAAGGTAGAGGCGACATAAGGAGTCCCCCGGAAGAAAAGGGCGGTATGGATCATTAGCTCGTCTAGGGGTAACGACTTCTTAGGTTCCATCTGAGTACAATACCGATCGAAAATAGCACGATCCTCATCCGTACAATACAACTTACGGGATGTATGCTCTTGGGCGTTCACTAAAAACACCATACATACACACATCCAAAAACCGAGCAGTATCATTCCCCTTCTCATAAGCTAATCCTTTTTCGTTTTCAGTAAATCCTCCAATTTCACCAGCTCGTCACGGAATTGGGCAGCCTCGATGAAATCCAGTTTCTTCGCTGCTTCCGTCATCTGTTTGCGAGTCCGCTCGATCGCCTTCTCAAGCTGCGTACGGTTCATGTATTGCACGACCGGGTCCGCCACCAAGCTTGGTTCCGGCTCTATATAAGCGTATGGCTCCGCCGTTTGTTGTTTCTCGGCAAGCATGGATACACTGTTTTTCATGACTTGCTTCGGAGTAATGCCATGCGCCTCGTTATAAGCCATCTGTTTCTCCCGCCGGCGATTGGTCTCGTCCATGGTCTGCTGCATACTCGCCGTGATCTTATCGGCATAGAAGATAACCTTTCCGTTCACGTTTCGGGCGGCACGTCCGGCTGTCTGCGTCAAGGATCGGTGGGAACGCAAAAAGCCTTCCTTATCCGCATCCAAGATAGCGACCAACGAGACTTCCGGTAAATCCAGCCCCTCGCGTAGCAGGTTGACACCGATCAGCACGTCAAACAGGCCCTTCCGCAGGTCATCCATAATCTGTACCCGCTCCAAGGTATCTACATCGCTATGTATATAGTTGCATCGTACCCCCATGCGGGTCATATACGTAGTCAGCTCTTCCGCCATACGCTTGGTCAAGGTAGTCACCAAGACTCGTTCGTCTTTTGCCGAGCGCTGCGTGATCTCCTCCATCAAGTCGTCGATTTGGTTTAATGAAGGACGGACATCGATAATCGGGTCCAGCAGGCCTGTCGGACGTATCACCTGCTCCACCACCACTCCCTCGCTCTTTATCAACTCGTAATCGGCGGGAGTAGCGCTCACATAAATGCCTAGAGGCGTCAACGACTCGAACTCATCGAAGGTAAGCGGACGGTTATCCATCGCCGAGGGCAAACGGAAACCATACTCCACCAAGTTTTTCTTCCGGGCATAATCCCCGCCATACATCGCACGAATCTGCGGGATCGTCACATGGCTCTCGTCTACGACTAGCATGAAGTCTTTCGGGAAATAGTCCAACAGGCAGAAAGGACGATCTCCCGCCGCGCGTCCGTCGAAATAACGGGAATAGTTCTCGATACCCGAGCAATGCCCTAGCTCCCGGATCATTTCCAGATCAAACGTGACACGCTCATACAGGCGTTTCGCCTCGAAGGGCTTACCGATCTCCTTGAGGAAATTCACCTGCGTCCCCAGATCCACATCGATCTGACCGATCGCCGTATTGATACGCTCTTGGGTGGTCACGAATAAATTGGTAGGATAAATATTCAGCTCATCTTGCTCATCATACTCCTCGCCTGTCAACGGATTGAAAGAGGAGATGCGGTCTATCTCATCATCCCAGAACTCGATACGGTACGCCATGCCGTCGAAGGTCTCGATCGCCGGGAAAATATCCACCGTATCGCCATTCACACGGAAACAGCCGCTTTTGAACTCCAGCTTATTATTCACGTACAGAGCGTCTACAAACCGGCGCAACAACTTATCCCGGTCGATACGCATACCCCGTTCCAGATGCGTCACTTTCTCGGCGAAAGCCGTAGGGTCTGCCATGCCATATAAGCAGGACACGGATGAGACCACGATCACGTCCTTACGACCCGACAATAAGGAAGCCGTGGCCCTCAAACGCAGCTTATCGATCTCCTCATTGATCGCCAAGTCTTTCTCTATATAGGTATCGGTAGAAGGTAGATAGGCCTCCGGCTGGTAATAATCATAATAAGAGACAAAGTACTCTACCGCATTATTGGGGAAAAACGCTTTAAACTCACCGTATAACTGAGCGGCAAGCGTCTTATTATGACTGAGTATCAAGGTCGGTCTCTGAACTTCCTTTATCACGTTAGCGATCGTAAACGTCTTACCCGAACCGGTAACACCTAAAAGTGTCTGGAAAGGAACGCCGTTCTTGATCCCTTCCGACAATGCCGCAATCGCCTCGGGTTGGTCACCCGTGGGACTGAACGAAGACGATATTTCAAAATTCATTCTTTATCCGATCTGTTGTTTAGGCATTATCAACCATAATATGACGTAAAGCAGTATACCGAATCCGGCGAAAAGAACCATCAATACCCATACGATCCGTACGATCGTCGGATCGATATCCAAGTATTCCGCAAGACCGGCACAAACGCCACCTATCATCTTATCATCCGAACGAGTCAATCTTTTCTTCTCTTCCATTATCCTCTATTTTAACAATTAGACAGTATACACGCAAAGATAATTTTTTCCTTCTAATAAAATAACAACTCCAGTCGATAATTCTTACAATTACGACAATGCCCATTGCAGGCTCTTTATAATGGGCATTATAAAGCACTTACAATGGGCATTCAACACCGCTTACAATTGCGGTTAAGCAGCCTATCGTTCCAGCAACTCTTGCAAATATTTACGAGTTTGGATCACATAATCATGGCGAGTACCATTCAGCTCACATTCAATTGTTATAGCGCCCTTGAATCCTTGTTTTTTCAACTCAGCGATCACAGCGGGGAAATCTACATCGCCCGTAGGGATCGGTACCTCACGGCCCAGCTCATACGGATTGCCAGGATCCGGATACTTGCCATCCTTCGCATGGAACTCCTTAATCAAGTTACCAAACAACTTGACCGCATCCAAGGAGTTCGACTTGCCATACATTAGTAAATTCGCCAAATCACAATTGATAAACAAATTACCCGTACCGATATCCCGGATCGCACGAATTAAAGTGATAGGAGTCTCCTGCCCTGTCTCGAAATAAATCATGACATTACGCTCCTTCGCATAAGTAGCCAAGCCACGCATCACCTCGATGAAATCCTTATACTGCACCGAAGACGGATCCTCTGGAATAAATCCAAAATGCGAGTGCATAGCCGGAATACCTGCCTGCACACAAAAATCGATCATTTTACGGTATACGTCCAACTTCTCGGAACGCTCATCGGTAGGTACCAGGCCGATCGTGGCCGGTCCTTGACGAAAATTCCACGTACTTTTACTTCCCGGCACACCAACCAACGTAGTTACCCGGATCCGATGCTTCTTGGAAGCGGCCTTCACCTGCTCCGCCAATTCCTTCGTAAATCTTTTTTCACTATAATTTAACTCACAAGAACCAAAGCCCTGCTCATGCAGGTCTTTGAAGCTCTTGTCTATATCGCATACATCATATTGGATGACACCGATCGTGATCTGTTCCTGCGCCTTCATGACTGGACCAATCAAGGCCATAGCCACCGCGCACGTCCATATATAATTCCTAATGCTCATATTCCTTATTATTCAATCTAAGAATCAATTAATTATTGTTCCATAGTCGGATTGAACGTACCTCCCCAATTATTATTCTGCTCCAAATTCGGGTTCTCGTCCAAGTAAGTTTTCTTGATCGGGAAGAAATAGAAGCTTTCCTCGATCACGAACTGGCGCTCAGCTGCCTCCGTATAAGGAACTTGATGGATTACGTAGCGGAAATCACCGGTAGTCAACTCATTCTTGGCGATCCGGTCGCGAGCGATGTTCAAGTCCATATCCGAGCCATCCGGGTTGACTGCGATCGCCTCGATACCATGTTTTGTCCAACCGGCCAACATCATCATATTACGCGTACGGCGCAAGTCCCAGAAACGATGTCCCTCATAGCACAACTCGATATGACGCTCATCCAAAATCGCCTGACGGATCTCCTCACGGCTACCCACCTTCAAGCCATACAAACCATCAGCTCCAGCCTCTATACCCGCACGCTTGCGGATCTGTTTCAACAAATCGATAGCTACATCTGAATGCCCGTTCTCATTAGCGGCCTCCGCATAGATGAACATCACTTCGGCAAAGCGCATCAAGATATAATCAATATCGAACGTCATCACCTTGTCTTGTGTCAAGGAAAGATCGGACACTTTGTAATTATACATTCCAGAAAAAATATCATTGTTGGCCGCATTGACACCCGCATTCGGATTGACACCATATTGATCGTCCGCATTGCTCACACCCAAGGCATTATACATACGGTTGTCGGCAGGTCTACCAGCAACCGGCCATTCGCGTCCGTTATACAAACAAGCCCTGTTGAAACGCGGATCGCGATTCTTCCAGAAAGCCTTCAGCAAAGCCTGCTCGTCGCCCACGTAATACTTACCCGTAGGATCGTCGTAACGCTTACCATCCAACATCGGGAAATCCTTTACGAATTCCCAAGTAGGATTATGATAAGGTTTATCACGGCTCACGGAAGCCGGACGCGTCCCATACTCCCAAGTAGCGACACGGTTCGGATTTGAATAAATAACCGGGAAGATTACCTCCGGACCTTTTTCTTGTAACCAAATATCCGCCGGATTCTCAGTCAATGCGATGCCATTCTGCACACAAAAATCATACGCCTCCTTAGCCGCCACGTAAGCCTCTTTCCAGTATGCGTTATCATACATACGTTTCGGATTGAACTGAGGAGAAGCTTTCAGTAACAAGGTCTTTGCTTTCCAAGACTTTGCGAAACACTGGTCTATACGCCCATAATCACTGGAACTACCAGCAATCTTGGCAGGCAACAAGGAAATCGCATGATCCAAATCCTCTATCATAAACTGGAAACATTCCGGCGTAGAGTTACGTTTCACGTACAAATCATCCTTATCTTTATCTTGCGGCACTTTCAAATAAGGTACGCCACCATGATGCAACACCATCCAATAATACATATAGGCACGCATGAAATAGGCTTGTCCCAACATGAAATCCACAGCATCCTTATCCTCTATCACGCTAGACTCCAGTTTAAAGATCGCCTCATTGATATGGCGGATCTTGGTATAGTCCCATTTTTTATAACTATCCCCGGTCTCCGTGATCGTACCCAAATACCAAGGAATACCCGTCACTTGATCCGAATTTTGGTCGGCAGAAACACTCCATCCCTCAAAACACTCCTCATACAGATTGTTCACGTAAGCCTGAGCCAGATTAAGGTCTCCCCAAACCATAGACTCATCGTAGGTCTCTAGGTTGTCGATATCCAACGTGTCACAGCCTGTTGTCATTCCACCTAACAAAAAGGCTGTACTAATTATCGCGTATTTAAATTGAATCATTTTCATATCTTCCTATATTATATTTAGAATGAGAAATTAAGACCAAAAGAGAACGTTCTCATCAAAGGATAAGAATCATAATATTCCTGTTCCGGATCCAAGAACTCGGTCACAGCTGAAATACAGAATAAGTTAGTAGCGTTCGCAAATACCTGAGCATGCGTGATTCCTAACGGACGAAGAATAGCCATAGGCAAATCGTAACCAATATTCAGATTCTTCAAACGCAAATAAGCGCCATTACGCATCCAGTAACTCGTATTACCCGCTCCAGACTCATACCAACTCGTACCCGTGATACGTGGATAAACTCCATCCGGATTAAGTTCCGGATCGTACACTTTATCACTCGTCCAAATCGGGAAATAAGGACGAATCGTACCACCATGTTGATAGAAACCTTTATCTACGCCACCTACGAAGCGATCATATTTTCCGACTCCTTGAAAATGCACATCCAGCGTGATTCCCTTCCACTTGATACTACCGCCAAAACCATAATTGATACGCGGCGTACCATTCTCACTCAACAAATTATACTCATCATTGCTATCAATCCGTCCGTCTGGTCCCTCCGAGTAGCCATCACCTCTCGTATCCTTATACAAGATACCACCCAGATAGGGATCTCGTCCGAATTGCTTGAAACCTTTCGCCTTCAAGGCTTCCACCTCAGCCGGATCCGTCAGCAAGTGATCGGCGATCAGACCCGTCAAGATTCCCTCAGCCTTGCCCAATTTCGACAATGCATGCAGGTTACCCCCTTCTCGATAAGTGGCATCCTCATCCAATACATCCCAACGATCACGTGCGAATCCCAGATTCAAATAGGCGGAGTAAGTAATGTCGCCATTCGCAGCCTTATCCATCCAAGTCAAGGCCAACTCACCGCCTCGCCAAGAACGTTCGGCATAGTTTTCCGGAGCCAAAGCCTGTCCGTACGTGCTTGGGAGTGTCACCGTACGCGGTCCGAGGATATCTACCTCTTTCCGATAAAAGGCATCGAACGTTCCAGACAAACGATTATTGAAGAAACCAAAATCCAAACCACCATTATAAGTAGTAGAGGTTGCCCATGTCAAGGCATAGTTCGGAGTCGCTCCAGCCACAATCGTATTTGCCAAGTTATTACCGAAGATATATTTTTCACCCAGTTTGTACTTTTGCAAATAAGAGAACGCATCCACCTTGTCTACCGGGTTCTTGCTCAAATCCATATCGTTACCCGTCGTACCATAAGAGGCACGGATCTTCAAATTACTCAACCAATCGGACGTCGACTCCATAAACGACTCTTGGCTGATACGCCATGCGGCGGACACTGAGGGGAAAAAGCCCCAACGCTTACCTTCCGGGAAGAGGGTGTTACCATCGTAACGGAAAGAGAACTCGGCGATATACTTCTGATCGAATGTATAGTTGAAACGGCCGATCCAAGAAAGGCGCCCTCCGGTCTTCTCCTTCGCCTCGCCCCAGCGCCGCAAAGCATCGGACGAATAGTTGAACATCTGGTCTAAATTCGTAAGCGGAGACTCACCTTTGGCCGATACCTCCTCGCCACCATTAGATGCCTGCTCGAATACCACCATGGCTGCCACATCATGCTTACCGAACGTATTGGCATAATTCACGAACCAGTTGAATTGCTCGGTCCACAATTGTTTAGTCTTATACTCCAGATTCTCGTAATTCTGCGAGAAGTTGAAGGTATTATATTCATTCAGATTCAATGGAGCCGGCAAGAAACGATTGCCTTGCGGATCCGCTTGCTGGAATTTATAGTTTTTCTGGAAGGTCATAAAGCGCTTCCGGTTGTAATCGTGGCCCAGATAAGAGGCCATCACTTTCGTGCTCAAACCTTTCGTTATGAAATCAAGGTTGATATTAAACGAAACGATACCGTTCAAGTTACGCCGACGTGTCTTCAAATAACGGTTTCCAACCACTTGATCCACGGGATTCCATCCCTGCCAAGAACCATAGTCTTGATAGATCGGATAGTCCGTGATGGTGTTAGCGGGCGTTCCGTCTAAGTAAGAGTAAAACGGCGTTGTCTTCATTGCGTTGAAGGTACAACGGTATAAATCGTACACCGCTTGGTCGTCATCGTCTGAGAAAGGCCAGTAGAAACGCTTATCGTTCGATTGATTCGCATCCAAGTTCACATTCATGGTTATATACTTGGTCAAATCGACAGAAAGGTTCGAACGTAAAGAAAATTTCTTATTCGCCAATGACACATACGATCCCTCCTCGGCCAAGAACGATCCCATCACATAATACTTTACCTTGTCCGTACCACCGTTCACGCTCAAGGAGTGTTTCGTATTCCAGGGATTCTGCCAAATATAATCGTTCACGTTATAGTTGATCTTATTGTCACGGAAATAGGCATACTCCTCCTCGCCATTTGGAAGCGGCGTACCTTGGAAACGAGCTACCGCATTCTGATAGTCCAAATCATCAATCGCATCCCAACGGTCGGCAAACAATTCCTGAGTCGGTTTACTAAACGCATAAGAACCTTGGTAATTAAATATCGGTTTCTGATTTTTCGTTCCTCCCTTGGTCGTTACCAACACGACACCATTTCCTGCAGCGGAACCATAGATTGAGGCGGTAGCCGCATCTTTCAAAAAGCTCATTTGGTCTATTTCATAAGGTTCCAGCAAGTCAAAAGCCTCTTTATCGCGAATCACCCCATCAATAACGAACAAAGGATCACCGAATCCTCCACGCATACGGATCTCGGATTTAGCTCCCATCAAACCAGAGTTACCCGTGATCGTAGCTCCCGGCGCACGTCCGGCCAAAGAGTTTGAAAGGTTTGTACTCGGGATCACTGATAGATCATCTGCTTTCACGTTCGATATAGACCCGGTCATGTTCACTTTTTTCTGCACGCCATAACCTACGACAACGACCTCATCCAACTTCTGTGTATCCTCTTTCAAACGGATTTCCAACGTACTTTTCCCTGCCACAGGAATCTCGCGGTCTAGATATCCGATATAAGAAACCACCAAGATTGCGTTTTCAGGGACATTGATTAACGTAAACCTACCATCCATATCGGTAATCGTTCCGTTTGTCGTCCCTTTTACAAGAATGTTCGCACCAATCACAGGTATACCGGCTTCATCAATAACGGTACCCGTAAATCTTATATCACCCTGATTTACAGAATAATTATGGGGGGGGGGGGGGGGGGG
>NZ_QTLI01000016.1:0-25298 GCF_003434625.1 Parabacteroides sp. AM17-47 | reverse complement strand
TGTCGCTTGCGGCTGGAGGCGCGGGGGGGGGGGGGGTATTTTGCACACCATACAACGGAGAGAACGCTCCTAACACTAAAAGCACCGTTGCTAAGTAATATTTATTATTCATAAAACTAGATTTAAGTCTCTTTTGCACTTGAATTATACTATAGATTGTTTCGAAAACATCTCATCTAAATGAGATTACCCACACGCTATTCTATCCATCTCTCACCATACCTAAAATTTTAGATTTAATTTATTAAACATCAAGGTTAACTCGCCTCAAAATCTTGTTTGTATTGAGAAGCATTTTTTTCGGCTGCAAATATAAATAAAAACCACAAAAAAACAAACAACACGATCAGGATCAACAATCCGATCCCAATCCGCGGATAGTAATTACACCCACGAACAAATCTGGCAATTAAACAACGAGAAAAAACCGGCTTCACACTTTCAGAAAGAATATAGCAAGGTTCACCAAAGAAAAGGCGAACAAACACAAAAGTGAATACACACACATATTCCTCTATCATCTCAAGCTAAATTACACACAAATTAGTTGTATTTAAATTCAGACTTTGAAGTGAAATTAAGCCTACTCATCCTCTCATTTTTTCAATTCATATAATAATAGGATTATCGTCCGGAGACAGGTCTTGTAATTCCTTGGACTCTAAAAGTACAGGAAAATACTCACACAACATTCCCGCATTGATCTCTTTCAGTAAATACTTCTCATTCCCCCAATGCGGAAAGAAGCGATACCCCTGAATGATCGACATCGGAACAGGAGCAAAGCAATAATACGATGACTAATATACAATATTTCATATCCTATTTTCCATTTTACAAGTTGAACCAATAATTCATCTTAATCATGAACGTATTCGTAGCGGGGAGTCCCCACATACGATCCAGATTACTTCCCCAGCCGGGCGAGTACCAGTTATCCCGGTTGGACATCCGGTGTTCCCATACGAAATAAAGCGTGGAGCCGGGCAAGTATTCCCAGCGGGCTACCAAGTTGGAACGGAACTCGTTGAACCGGAAATCCGGGTTGTTGAAAGCCATCCGCCCCTCTCCCTCACCGAGCGTGTAGACACCATCCGCATACGTCAAATGATCCGGATCGATACGCAGGAAACGGTTCTCAAAGGTATGCGACTTCGTATCCGCCGCTAATTTAAAATCATCGTATTTAGCGATAGAGGTGAACGGGGCGCCATAGAATTGAATGGAAATATCGGGGGTCACGTTCACTTGTAATTTCAGCGTGAGACCATAGGTCTTCTGATCCATGTGGCCCATAACATAAGCAGGGGCAGAGCCACGTGCGCCAAGCGGATGCGTCGTAGCCACATATTGCATCTCATCCGTATTCCATGCGTAATCCAGTTGCCCGGACAAATAGACATGGTTTCCCAAGCGGAAGGTCAGGCTCGGCGAGATCGTATTGAAGCGATTTCCCTCGAAATTATGATCGCCCTCGTATTTGAGCATGAACATCATTCGTTTCGCCTTATCGGTATTGAACTTAGCGGAAGTTAAGAAATAAGAACCGAAGCGAACATCCGGTCCCCCTCGCAATAAGCGGCTATCCAGCCAATTCCAAGCGAAGGTTTCCTTGACATCCCATTCATACCGGTTCATCGTCATACTTTGCCAACGCAAGGAAGCGTTGTTGCTAAAAGGAGTACCGCCGTAATTCCACATATTCTTTTGGGACAGGGTAAAGGCGTTGTACCGGAATATCTTCCAGATATCGGTCTGCCGATACATGATCTCCGTCTCATTCATCAGATAATCCGTCTCCTTCATATATCCCATATCATTCAAGTCGAAACCGGGTGACGACCAAGTAAAGGTCTCCGAGAAGTTCCATTTGGCGTTTCCTTTCCGTCCCACTTTCACATAACCACCCGTTCCGGTCAGGGAGCGACGGGTAGGATCCACCCCCAGATAATCGGCGGAGGAAGCCCTTTGATAATAATGCGCCACGCTATTCTGCAAGGCCGTGATCGCTCCGGCGCTACCATGCAAGGAACTCAACATTCCCTTTACATCTATATAATAAAGGCGATTCTTGAAATACTGGGTAAAATCAATACCCGCCGTGAAAGCGTTACGCACCATAAAATCTTCCAGATAAGGCTGATCCAAGGCACGGTTTACCGAAGTCACCATACCGCCCAGCAAGGTATTCCCCTTCCAGTTCTTTTGCACACGGGCCACGGTATAGTTTGTCAAAGGCTCCACGACTTCCACATCCTCCACCCCATTACGGGTAACCTTGGAGGAGGAACGTGCCGTCACACTCTCGATCACTCCGATCGTCAAGCCCCGTTTATTCGTACCCGTCAGTTTCAAAGCACCAATAATCGGCACATTCTCTTTCGTCTCGGCATAACTGCCTACGTTGTCTATACCCCGTGGCGTATAAGAGGGAGAGGCGCCGATCCTACGGGTATAAAACATCATATCGCTACCGTTCGCGAAATCCAAGATATGTTTTCCTTCCAAGAAGAAGGGGCGTTTCTCATCGTAAAACGTCTCGTAAGCCGTAAGGTTCATTACGGAGGGATCCAACTCCACTTGTCCGTAATCCGGATTGATCGTCATATCCAACGTATAATCCGAGAGGGCGAACTTAGCGTCCAAGCCCACGTTTCCTCCCCAGCTATGTCCTTTTTGATAAGGGCTGCCATCTATCCGGGGTTCCTGCCTGTATTTACCCATTACATACGGCAAGAACTCGATGCCGCGAGGCTTGGGAACAGAGTCCATGCCGCTCATGTTACCGAACGAAAAGACATGTCCGTTATTCTTCAAGGGAATCATGCTCCAATTTTGCACCTCGTTATTCCTACGTATGATACGGCGTATGTGCAAGCCCCAAACGCCATCCTCCGATTGCTGGTTATAGCGCAACTGGCTGAACGGGATACGCAGCTCGGCGGTCCAACTGGAATCCGCCCGATCAATATGCGTCCGGCCCTCCCAAACGGCGTTCCAGCTCTTATTGACATCCAACTTGTCGGTAACGATTAAATCGGTCTTATTCCCTCCCAGATTGATATTGAATTCCGGCGCCGCCCGATAATCATGGTAGGTATCGAAAGCGACACTGATCAAATCGCCCAGACTATTATCATCCCGGTTCCCGATAAAACGATTCATCTTATCCGGCACGGCGTCCTTACAATACACGCCTATATAGATATATTTATCATCATAGAAAAGTTTCACCCGGGTCGGAGATTGGGTGATCGCCCGCTCATAAGGGATAATCTGTACGAAACGATCCGACCATTCGCCTTGCTTCGTCCAAAAGTCCTCATCCAACTTACCGTCGATCGTAGGTTTCACTCCCGATACTTTCCGGATATTATAGGTACGTTTATACGCTTTCTCAAAGGGGACGATCGAATCTTGCTGGGCTTCGCACAACAACGAGATTCCTAAAAACACGAGTAGAGTCAGATATTTCATAATGGCCTAGACTATAAGATAACAATAAGCCTCAAAGATACACACTTCTTTTCAGAAAAGAACACATCTTCCTTAGATTTATCGCAACGAAGCCGAAGGCATACTTTCCGATACGTTCAATCACGGCGTGGCCGATTGGATCTATGGCGTGATGGGCCGGCAGGCGGTCGGCCGGAGATTTTTGGATCGTTTTGAAGCCGGCAGACGGTCTGCCGAAGGATTTTTAGCTGTTTTGGAGTCGGCAGACGGTTCGCCGGTGGATTTTTGATCACTTTGGAGCCGGCAGACGGTCCGCTGAAGGATTTTTAGCTGTTTTGGGGGCGGCAGGCCGTCTGCCGGTGGATTTTTGATTGTTTTGAAGCTGGCAGGCGGTCGGCCACGTCCCCATGAATAGCGTCACGATAAAAATCAACAACCGCCTCCCAACGCCCGGTACAGCAATATCTTCTTCCGGCATAAATCGGTGACGATATCGATATGCTCCAGCTCGCTATCCAGATAACGCTCCTCGGCAGAGAGAACCTCCAAGAAACCGGTATAGCTTAATTGGAACATCTCGCCGGCATTCACCACGGAACGCTGGTGAGCAAGGGATTCTTTCTCTTTCAAGCGGATACGCTCCGTTTGGGTCTGGCTGGCGCAATAGAGATCGAGCACCTCGGTGTAAGCGTTCAAAGCGGTCTCGTGGTATTGGGACAAGGCGATACGCTGGGAAGCCTTCGCCTCGTTCCACATCGAACGGATCTCATCGCGGCGGAAGATAGGAGCCGTGATACCCGCCGCCAAGTCGTACACCAAAGAGGCCGGCGAGTGGAACCACTTACCCACGTCAAACGCGTTGAAACCACCACTGGCGCCAAGCACCAACGAGGGATAGAAAGCCGCCTTCGCCGCTATCACATCCGCCTTGGAGGCGATCAGCTCCATCTCGGCGGAACGTACATCCGGACGCAATGTCAAGAGGTTCGCCGGAATCCCTTCCGACAAGGGAACCGGCAACTTGCGCAACTCATCGAATCCCATCCGGCGGATCTCGAAGGGGAAAACACCCAACAGGCAAGCGATCGCCCGCTCCTTCTCACCGATCAACTGATCGTTTTCCAGCAATTTACCCTCGATCGACAACACACGGGCATAAAACTGATCGACCGCCAACTGCGTCTCCGCCCCTTCCCTCTTCAACTGGCGGGTCAGCTCATGGGAACGACGGGCACTGGCCAACGCGTTCCGCAACACCTCCTTACGCCGGTCCAAGCCGATCAACTCATAATATTGAATCGCCAAATCGGAGATCAACATCGACTGGGCAAAACGGGTAGCCTCCACGGAAGCCATCCAACGAGCGGCGGCGGCCTGCTTCTTCCGGGTCAGTTTGCCCCAGATATCCGCTTCCCACTGAAAGCTCAAGCTCAAGCCGAAATCCCGGTAAGGGTCCGGTATATGCTTATCCTTCGGCAAGGAAGGCACGTTCGTCTCGCTATTCCCCACACCATCCATCGTATATTCACCGAAACGGTTCACGGAGGCTCCGATGTTCAAATTCACGTCCGGCAGCAAAAGCCCCTTCGCCCGCCGCAAGGCCGCGCGGCTCATGGCGATGCGCTCCATGCTCTGCCGGAAGGAATGATTATTGCGTAAAGCCACATCCACATAGCCTCGCAATAAGGTATCTTGGAAAAAGACATCCCACGACAACGGCTTCACGAACGTAGTGTCGTTCATTCCCATCTCGCCGGATTCCGGAAGCGAGATCCGCTCGTCCATCGATAGCTCGGGAGTCTTACAACCGGCCAAAGCGATCAGAGCCAAGGCGCAGCCTATCATTATATATCTCATCTTATCAATACACATACTCGTCTTCTTTAATTTGCTCTTTCTCTTTTCTCTTTTTAAAATAAGTAGCCAGCGACTCGAAGATCACGTAAAGCCCCGGGATCAAGAAGATACCGACAAACGTACCGATCAACATACCTCCGGCCGCCGCCGTACCGATCGAACGGTTCCCCAAGGCACCGGCTCCCGAGGCGATCGTCAATGGGATCAAGCCACTGATAAAAGCAAAGGAGGTCATCAATATCGGGCGCAAACGACTGGTAGCCCCTTGAATAGCGGCCCCCATCACGCAGACACCTTCCTTACGGCACTGGTTCGCCACCTCGATAATCAAGATCGCGTTCTTTCCCAGCAAACCGATCAACATCACCAACGCCACCTGCGCGTAAATGTTATTCTCCAGCCCTACCACGTACAGCAAGAAGAACGAGCCGAACACACCCGCCGGAAGCGACAGGATAACCGGAAGCGGAAGCAATAAGCTCTCGTATTGGGCGGCAAGCAACAGATAGACGAACGCCAAACAAATAGCGAAGATCACCAACGTTTGCCCGCCGGACTCTTTCTCTTCCTTCGCCACGCCGGACCATTCCGTATCATAACCACGGGGCAATACCTCGGCGGCGATCTCCTCGACAGCCGCCAACGCCTCACCCGAGCTGACACCCGGGGCGGCCTCGCCGGTAATCATGGCCGAGGTAAACAGGTTGTAACGGGTAATCTGGCTCGGGCCGTACACACGCTCCATCGTCATGAAGTTGGAGTAAGGCACCATATTCCCCTCCTTATTCTTAGCATACAGGCTGAACAAATCCTCCGGATTCATACGATACTCCGGAGCCGCTTGCAACATGACCTTGTACATCTGGCCGAAACGGACGAAGTTGGAGGAGTAGAAGCTACCTACATAGGATTGCAAGGTCTCCATGGACTCGTTCACGTTGATGCCTAGCTTGGCCGCCTTCGCCAAATCCACCCGGAGCAGATATTGCGGGAAATTCGGGTTGAAGCCGGAAGTGACACCGGTCAGGCGAGGATCCGCGTTCAGCTTCGCCACGAAGTTCTTGGCGACCTCATCCAGCTCGGCGAACGTACCGGCGGTCTTATCTTGCAGACGAAGCTCGAAACCGCTCGCGTTACCGAATCCCGGAACCGTAGGCGGCAGGAAGAACTGGATGTCCGCGTCCTTGATATGGGCGACGCGATCGGCGTACACGCTCATCAACTCCGCCGCCGTCTGCTCCCGTTGATCCCAAGGGGTCAGGTTAATCATACCCATACCGAAGCTGGCACCCTCCGTCTCGGTCATCAAGCTATAGCCGGCCAAGGTAGAGATCGTCTCCACCTCTTCCAACGGCAACAAAGCCGCTTGCACCTTGTTCAAGGCCGCTTCCGAACGCTCCAAGGTAGCTCCGGGAGGCGCGTCCACGTTCACATAGATCATACCTTGGTCCTCGTTCGGGATAAAGCCGGAAGGCAGCACGAACGTCATGCCCCACGTGGCCAGACAGAAAAGGATCAAGGTTGCGTACGTCAGCATCCGACGGTTCAAGAACCATCTTAAATTCAAGCGATAACGACGCTCCAAGAAATCATAACGGCGGTTAAAGCCCTCGAAGAAACGAGTCAGAAGGCCCTTCTTCGCCTTCTTCGAGTGGGATACCGGCTTCAGTAACAAGGCGCAAAGAGCCGGAGACAACGTCAAGGCGTTCACGCCGGAGATCACGATCGCCACGGCAAGCGTCAACGAGAACTGGCGATAGAAGATACCCACCGTACCATCCATGAAACCGACCGGGATAAACACGGCGGACATCACCAGCGTAATAGCGATAATCGCCCCTCCGATCTCACCGATCGCCTTTTTCGTCGCCTTCAACGGGGGCAGCTTCTCGTTGTGCATCTTCACGTGGACCGCCTCCACCACCACGATCGCGTTATCCACCACGATACCGATAGCGAGCACCAAGGCGAACAAAGTCAGCATATTGATCGAGAAACCCAGCATCTGCATAAAGAAGAACGTACCGATCAACGATACCGGAACGGCGATAGCGGGTATCAACGTAGACCGGAAATCCTGCAAGAAAAGATACACCACGATAAATACCAAGATAAACGCCTCCAGCAAGGTCTTGAGCACGACCGATATGGAAGCGTCCAAGAAACGGGATACGTCGTACGAGATATTATATTCCATACCCGGGGCAAACGTCGTTTCCTTCAATTCCTCCATCTTCGCCTTGATCTGCTGGATCACCTCACGGGCGTTCGAGCCCGGACGCTGCTTGATCATGATAGAGGCCGAGGGCTTTCCGTCCGTCATGGAGATCATATTATAATCCTCGGAATCAAACTCGATCGTAGCCACGTCTTTCAGGCGAAGCACGGAACCGTCCGGCAGGGCTTTCAAGACGATCTCGCCATACTCCTCCGGCGTGCTGAACTTACCGCTATACTGCAAGACGTATTGCAATTGCTGCGGGATCTTGTCGGAACTGATACCCGTCTTACCCGGCGCCGCCTCGATATTCTGCGAGCGGATCGCCTCCGTAACCTCTTGCGGCGACATATTATAAGCCGCCAATCGGTTCGGGTTCAGCCATACACGCATCGCATAGTCGCGGCTACCCATGATCTCCACGAATCCCACGCCGTCGATGCGCTTCAACTCACGCAAGATATTGATATCGGCGAAATTATATACGAATTTCTCCGTATGGGTACTATCCGAGCTCATGATGTTCAGGTACATCAACATACTGTTCACCTCCTTCTCCGTGATCACGCCGGCACGGATCACCTCTTCCGGAAGCTCATCCAGCACGGTGGTCACACGGTTCTGCACATTCACGGAAGCTACGTCCGGGTCGGTACCGACCTTGAAATAGATCGTAGTCAAGGACATACCGTCGTTCGTACAAACAGAGGTCATATAGGTCATTCCGGGCACGCCGTTGATGGCACGCTCCAGCGGGGTCGCCACCGTTTTCGCCATCACGTCGGCGTTCGCTCCGGTATAACGGGCGGTAACGGTAACGGATGGGGGCACGATATCCGGAAATTGGGTGATCGGCAAGGAGTTGATCGCCAGCAATCCCAAGAAGACAATTACCACCGAGATCACGCCCGATAAGATAGGGCGTCTGATAAATATTTCAAACATAGGGCTTACTTATTATTCTCGATTTCGTTAGACGATTCCAATTGACGACGGATCGTGGCTCCATCTACCATATCGGGATTGATAGTCATGCCGTCCGTGATCATCTGAACACCCTCGTAGACGATAACGGTCTGGTCCGGCAAATCCTGTGTCACGTAATAAGAACCGTGGCGAGCCAACGGCTCGAAGCTGCGTACGCTCACCTTTCCATCTTCCGCTACTGTATATACATAGGTGAAATCCTGAATCTCGAAAGTGGATTGCTGGGGAACCAAGACCACGTTCTCCATCTTGGTCAGCATCCGGATCTTACCGGATACGCCATGTCGCAGCAAACGTTCCGGGTTCGCGAAACGGGCACGGAAAGCGATCGATCCGGTACCCCGCTCAAAGTCGCCCTCCACGGTCTCTACCTTCCCTTTATACCGATAGGTGGATTGGTCGGAAAGGATCAGTTCCAGATTATTATACTCCGGCTGGTCGATACCGCTCAACTGCGTCCGTTTATATTCCAGATACTCCTTCTCGTTGATCTTGAAATAAGCGAACATATCCGATACGTCCGTCAAGGAGGTCAATAAGCTGCTCGGCGTAACCAAACTTCCCACCTTAAAGGGGATGCGGTCCACGTATCCCTCGAAAGGAGCCGTGATCGTCGTGTACGAGAAATTAGTCTCCGCACGTTGCAAACGGGATTTGGCCTGTTGCACCTGCAAGCGTGCCACGTCCGCCTCGGCCATCGCCTGCTCCAGACGGATCGGCGAGATGATATCTTTCTCCACCAAACGCTTGATGCGGTCTACCTCTACCTCCGCCATCTTCAACTCGGCTTGGGCCTGTTTGTGATGGGCTTGCGCCTCTTTCACCTCCTCGTACAATTCCGCCGAGGAAAGCTTGAAAAGCACCTGCCCTTTCTTCACGTGCTCGCCCTCGTCCACGAGGACGGCCTCCACGAATCCTTCCACTTTAGGTTTCACCTCTACAAACTGTACGGCTTGTACATCCGCTACATACGACTGCGGCACCTCGATCGTGGTCGTGGTTAACCGCATCACCGGCGTATGATCTTTCTTCCCGGACTTTTTCTCCCGGTTTTGGCTACAAGATACCCATACACAAGCCGTTAAGCATAGTAAGGGTAAATAGTTAGAAAACAATTTTATCCTCATAAAACTTATAGATTTATAATTATTTGAATACGACGAAAAGCACATAGGCGAATCACCCCATGCGCGACAATAAGAAACAGGTAAGTTCTGCTAAATCAGATAGGAACAGAACCAAACGAAATTCTGTGCTTTGTGTAGGTTATAAAATAAAGGAAGCTTGGCGCATTGCCGTAGTTCCAAGGAAT
Source organism: Parabacteroides sp. AM17-47 (assembly GCF_003434625.1). Lineage (NCBI taxonomy): Bacteria > Pseudomonadati > Bacteroidota > Bacteroidia > Bacteroidales > Tannerellaceae > Parabacteroides > Parabacteroides sp. AM17-47. Next base: position 15,468 of record NZ_QTLI01000016.1, on the reverse strand, counting down.
GAATTAATTCATGTAAATCCAGAATCGTAAACAAGTCCCATATCAAATCGATCTCCAAGGCTCGAATTTGCACTTGCTCCTGACGTACCGTTCGCAAGGAGGCGTTATCGTCAAAATCCAACAATACATCGGGCGCCTCTTGATCGACCATTTCCATCGAGGTCGTGATAATATCCTCCGGAAAGAAATCGCTTCCAATGGAATAAAACTGTAACAGCACCAACATGATCATAAGCATGATACGCTGGTGAAGCCCAAAACGATTATTCACTGTTACATTTAGCATCTTTTATCTAATGGAGGCGCAAAGATAAACAATCTTTTTGGGAAGAAAAAACATTTCACCCGCATACGAGTATTGGTATCGCCCCACGCCGGTATAGGCATGAGGCGATGCCGGTATAGGCGTAGGGCTACACCAATACCGACACAGGCTCACGCCTATACCGGCACTTAAATATATGCCTTTACCTTCTCCCGATCCGTTTGTACCGTCTCGAATTCGGAGGACACGATACTGCTTCCCATCGGGACATTCTCATTGCGGTATTCCATTTTACTATATACGATACTTCGGGCGGACGTATGAAACTCTTTCGCTCCTGTTTCCGCCTCTATTTTCCCGATATTATTCTCACGTACGCCACATCCCGGCATGATGATGATCCGTCCGTCCGCACGTTTCACCAGCTCGGCGATCAAGGGGATTCCTTTCACGGCATCCGATTGCTGGCCGGAGGTCAAGATACGGTCGCATCCCAACTCGATTAGCTGCTCCAAGGCAGTGAATGGGTCCCGGCAAACATCGAAAGCACGATGACAAGTTACGGACAGAGGTTTTGCCGCCTCGATCAAGCGCCGCATCAAGGGTACATCGATATCCCCGTCTTTCGTAAGACAGCCGAAAACGACGCCATGCACCTTTAGCTCCTTGCACAGTTCTATATCCAATAGCATGGATTGCACCTCGGCTTCCGTATACAAGAAATCACCGCCTCTCGGACGGATAATCACATTGATATCGATCTTGGAAGTCAGAGCCTTCGCCGTCTTGATCTCTCCATAACTAGGTGTAGTTCCCCCTTCGGGTATCCCGGCGCAAAGCTCTACACGGGTAGCGCCTCCCGCCTCCGCCTCCACACAGCTTTGAGCGGAGTTCGCACATATCTCAATAATTCGTTTCATGTTTATTTAGTATTGTTGACGTACAAAATTACATAAATATCACCACTTGCTCAACAGAACCACAAATAACTATCCGATACCATTAAAAACACCCCTATTATGGATTAACAAAATAAAACAGAACTATCACCTTTACTATCAAAAAGGCAGCAAATTCGTATCTCCTTATCTATCTATGCCTTAGAAATTTGACTATAGCTTTCTGATTCGTCCAAATAAGAAACAAATTGGTCTATTTCGGAACTATAGCTAAATAGTTTAAAGTTTAACTAATCTCAAAAAGACACAAAAAGTTCTATTTTCAAGGATCGAAACGCCATAAAACGTAATATTGCAACGACATTTTAATAGGTTAAGATAAATAACAAATAGGCTTTATGGGAGAAATAAAAGGCTATATCTCACAGGTTATCGGCCCGGTAGTGGATATCCACTTTGATTATGGGACAGAAGAAACAGTAACCCTCCCCCGTATCCACGACGCCATGGAGATTTCCCGCCCGAACGGAAAGATCTTGATCGTCGAAGTTCAGCAACACATCGGGGAAAACACCGTCCGTACCGTAGCGATGGATACGACCGACGGATTGAGACGAGGCATGGAGGCCATGTCATACGGAATGCCCATCACCATGCCGACCGGCGACCAAGTCAAAGGACGTTTAATGAATGTCACAGGCGACCCTATCGACGGCATGGCCCAGCTTACTAAAGACGGGGCTCTTCCCATCCATCGTGAGCCTCCTAAATTCGAGGATCTGACAACGACCCAAGAGGTCCTGTACACGGGTATTAAAGTAATCGATTTATTGGAACCTTACGCCAAAGGAGGTAAGATCGGACTTTTCGGAGGAGCCGGAGTGGGCAAAACGGTATTGATCATGGAATTGATCAACAACATCGCAAAGAAAAACAACGGATTCTCCGTCTTCGCCGGTGTGGGTGAACGTACACGTGAAGGAAATGACCTATTGCGTGAAATGATCCAATCCGGTGTCATCCGATACGGCGAGGAGTTTAAGAAGAGTATGGAGGCAGGTAACTGGGACTTGTCGAAGATCGATTACGATGAATTGGCTAAGTCGCAAGCTACCTTGGTATTCGGGCAGATGAACGAACCGCCGGGCGCCCGCTCGTCCGTGGCCTTATCCGGTTTGACGATCGCCGAATCCTTCCGTGACAAAGCCTCTGAGGGAGAAAGAAAAGATATATTATTCTTCATCGACAATATCTTCCGTTTCACCCAAGCCGGTTCCGAGGTTTCCGCCTTGCTGGGGCGTATGCCTTCCGCCGTAGGTTACCAACCGACATTGGCCACGGAAATGGGTGCCATGCAAGAACGTATCACTTCAACCAAGAAGGGCTCCATCACCTCCGTACAGGCGGTGTATGTTCCTGCCGATGACTTGACGGACCCGGCTCCGGCGACTACCTTTACGCACTTGGACGCGACAACCGTCCTCAGCCGCAAGATCACGGAACTCGGTATCTATCCGGCCGTAGACCCGCTGGAATCTACCTCCCGCATCCTTGATCCGCTGATCGTAGGCAAGGAGCATTACGACACAGCGCAACAGGTAAAACAAATCCTGCAACGGAACAAGGAACTTCAAGATATCATATCCATCCTCGGTATGGAAGAACTTTCCGACGAGGACAGGCTAACGGTCAACCGGGCCCGCCGTGTACAACGTTTTCTGTCCCAGCCCTTCTCCGTGGCGGAACAATTCACTGGCGTACCCGGTGTCATGGTCTCTATAGAGGATACGATCCGGGGATTCAAGATGATCATGGACGGGGAAACGGATGACATACCCGAACAGGCATTCTTAAACGTAGGAACCATCGAGGATGTCTTGGAGAAGGCCAAGCAGCTGAAAGAACAAGCAAATTAATCGATATGAAACTGGAAATTGTATCACCGGACGGCATTCTTTTCGAAGGCGAGACCGAATCTGTCTCATTCCCGGGAGTTGCCGGTTCATTCGATATCTTGCCTCATCACGCCCCATTGATAGCAGCGTTGAAGGCGGGTACGATCCGGTTCGAGGCAAACGGCAAAAGACAAGAACAAACGATACAAAGCGGATTTGTAGAGGTAAAAGACGACATCCTATCCGTTTGCGTCGAATAAAAACATACGACAATGAATGGCAGATTAAAAATGAGGTTAATGGGTTTGATCACGTTTATCAACGTGGCAATAGGCGTTTCATTGGGTGGTTTATTATATACCATCTGGCCGGAACACTATTTCTCGTGGTATCCGTCCATTCCCTTCTTTTACTGGGTCATGGCCATGGCGATGACTTTCTTCCTAGACCGGGTAAAAAGTAAAAACGGAGATGTGACCGTAACCATGTACATGCTAGTCCGGTTGTGTAAGTTCACGCTCGCTTTCGTCTTCTTATGGATGTACGCGGCGTTTGTCGGGCAACAATTAAAGACATTTGGTTTCACGTTGATGTTATTCTATTTCATTTACCTCGGACTGGAGACTTACATTTTATATCTGTTTGAAAAGAAAAGAATGAAAAGAGAGAAAAGGGAAAAGGATGATGAGTACAATCAAAGATAACAAATACATATGGATCGCTTTCTGGATGTGGCTCAGCTTTCTCACTCCGGCAAAAGCGGCGTCCGGCGAGATAGACGTGCAGGATATCGTCTTCTCCCACATTCAAGACGCCTATACATGGCATATCACGGAATGGAACGGACAAGAGATTGCGATTCCCCTGCCTATCTTGGTAAAAAGCGAGGAAAGAGGATGGGATTTATTCCTGTCATCCCATCTACATCAAGGCCGGACGCATCACAATTATTATATCGCCGGGGAAGGTGAGCATGCGGGAAAGGTTGTTGAGAAGAACAGTGCCGGAGAAGAGGTTCGCCCGATGGATTTCTCATTGACCAAGAATGTTTGCGGACTGTTCCTCAGTTGCGGTCTCTTGCTTTTCATCGTTCTCCGAACCGCCCATTGGTATAAAAAGCACCCGAACGAGGCGCCGGGCGGATTTATCGGATTGATGGAAATGGCCATCTCCTACATACAAGACGGGGTGATCAAAGAGGCGATCGGAAAAGAATATAAGCCGTTCTCGTCCTATTTGCTGACGGTATTTTTCTTTATCTTGATCAACAACCTGATCGGAATCATACCTATTTTCCCGGGAGGCGCTAATATTACGGGAAATATAGCGGTAACAGGCGTATTGGCACTTTGTACGTTTATAGCGGTCAACCTGTTCGCCACGAAAGCGTACTGGAAAGAGATCTTTTGGCCCAAAGCGCCGATCTACTTGAAACTGCCCTTGCCGATCATGCCGTTCGTGGAGTTCTTCGGGGTATTCACCAAGCCGTTCGCGTTGATGATCCGTCTGTTCGCCAACATCATGGCGGGCCATACGATTATCTTGGCGCTAACCTGTTTGATATTCATAACGGCAACCATGGGAGTAGCCGTGAATTTCGGTATGACGATCGTATCCGTCTTGTTCTGTGCGTTCATGAACTGTCTGGAATTGTTAGTAGCTTGCTTGCAAGCTTATATTTTCACCCTGCTGTCGGCCAACTATATCGGATTGGCCAAGGTAAGGGAATAAATCCAAAGAAATTAAGGTATTAGAATTATATTATTAAGGTTACTAATTTAAAATTAAACACTATGTTATCGACTATTTTATTACAAGCGGCAGCCGGGATGGGCGTAGCGAAGATGGGAGCCACTATAGGAGCGGGATTCGCCGCCATAGGTGCAGGTATCGGAATCGGATTGATCGGTAAAGGTGCCGTTGAAGCTATTGGACGCCAGCCGTCGGCCGCAGGAGAGATCCGTACCTCGATGTTGATTATGGGAGCGTTGGTAGAAGGTGTGGCATTGTTCGCTATTGTCGTATGTTTCTTAGCGTTGTTCCAATAAAAAAGTAACAAACTATGTCTTTATTAACACCGGATTCAGGGCTTCTATTCTGGATGATCGTTTCATTCGGGATTGTCTTCGTGATCCTTTCCAAATACGGTTTTCCCGTGATCGTCAAGGCAATCGAACAACGGAAAGCTTACATTGACAATTCCTTAGAGACGGCACGTCAGGCGAATGAGCGACTTGCCCATATCCAAGCCGAGGGCGAGAAGATGCTAGCCGAGGCCAAGGAAAAGCAAAACGCCGTCCTGAAGGAAGCCTTTGCCGAAAAGGAGCGGATCATCGAGGAGGCACGTAAAAAGGCCGTCTCCGAGGCACATCTGCAGATAGAGGAGGCTACCCGGCGTATCCGCGAAGAAAAAGAGAAAGCTATTCGCGAAGTCCGCTCGGAGATAGCGGATCTGTCTATCGCTATCGCAGAGAAAGTAATGAAAGAGAAAATCGGCCGGGATAAGGAACAACAACAGATGATCGACCGGCTGCTGGATGAGGTATCGTTTAGTAAATCGTAAGGTATGGATATAGGAACTATTTCTTCCCGGTATGCCAAGGCGCTTTTCTCCCTAGCGAAAGACAAGGGACAGGAAAGCCGGGTATATGATGATATGAAGATGTTGGCGGACAGCTTCTCGATGGAGCCGGAGCTTAGGGGTGCCTTGAGCAACCCGATCGTTTCCGTACCGGAGAAAGTGAAATTGCTTACGGCGGCGGGAGGTATCGAGGTATGCGAGCTATATACACGTTTTATCAATCTGGTATTAGCCCATAAACGGGAGACGTTACTGCCCTTCATCGCATACATTTATATCCATTTGTACCGGAAAGAGAAGAAGATTACCCGGGTACGATTCGACACGGCCGTAACGGTAGACGATGCGGTCAAGTCTCACCTGCAAGACAAGCTGCGGAAAGAGACGGGATGCACGATCGAGTTCTCCGGCCATGTGGAACCGGAACTAATCGGGGGCTTCCGCCTACGCATCGGCAATTACCGGATAGACGCTAGCTATGCGACGCAACTACGGGATATCCGTACCGGGCTACTCGAAAACAGATAAAAAAGAAGAAGTATGACAGAACAGATAAAAGTGAGTGAAGTCTCCTCCATCCTGCGCCAGCAATTGGAAGGAATCCATACCAGCATCAAGCTGGAGGAGGTCGGGACCGTATTGCAGGTGAGTGACGGCGTGGCCCGCATCTACGGGCTGGATAATGCGGAGGCGAACGAGTTGCTTCAATTCGATAACGGGATGGAAGCGATCGTGATGAACTTGGAGGAAGATAATGTAGGCGCCGTCCTTTTAGGTCCGACCGACCGAATCAAGGAGGGCGACACCGTAAAACGCACGGGCCGCATCGCCTCTATCGATGTCAGCGAGGGGATGATCGGGCGTGTGATCGACCCGTTGGGAAACCCGATCGACGGGAAAGGCGAGATCCTTGGTGAGACTTGCGAGATGCCGCTTGAGCGCAAGGCTCCGGGCGTGATCTTCCGTCAGCCGGTAAACGAGCCTTTGCAAACCGGTATCAAGGCCGTAGACGCTATGATCCCTATCGGAAGGGGACAACGTGAGTTGATCATCGGCGACCGGCAGACGGGAAAGACCTCGATCGCTATCGATACCATCATCAACCAACGTAGCAACTACGAGGCAGGGAACCCGGTTTACTGTATTTACGTGGCGATCGGGCAAAAGGGTTCCACGGTAGCGGCCTTGGTGAACACCTTGCAAGAGAAAGGCGCCATGGACTATACGATTGTCGTAAGTGCGACCGCCTCCGACCCGGCAGCCATGCAATATTTCGCCCCGTTCGCCGGAGCGGCCATCGGAGAGTACTTCCGGGATAGCGGACGACACGCCTTGGTGGTCTACGACGATCTGTCCAAGCAAGCGGTCGCCTACCGTGAGGTTTCCTTAATCCTTCGCCGCCCTTCCGGGCGTGAGGCGTACCCGGGTGATATCTTTTACCTGCACTCCCGCCTATTGGAACGTGCCGCCAAGATCATCAACCAGCCGGAGGTAGCCCGTGAGATGAACGATCTCCCCGAAAGCATGAGAGACAAGGTGAAAGGCGGTGGCTCCTTGACCGCTTTACCGATCATCGAGACTCAGGCGGGAGACGTATCGGCTTATATCCCGACCAACGTGATCTCTATCACCGACGGACAGATATTCCTTGAGACCGATTTATTCAACCAAGGGAACCGCCCGGCTATCAATGTCGGAATCTCCGTTTCCCGTGTAGGCGGTAACGCACAATTAAAGGCGATGAAAAAGGTAGCGGGTACCTTGAAAATCGATCAGGCTCAGTTCCGTGAATTGGAATCATTTTCCAAGTTCGGGGGCGAGATGGATGCCGTCACCGCTTTCACGATCGATAAGGGGCAGAAGAATACCCAGTTACTGATACAGCCTCAATATAGCCCGATGCCGGTGGAAGAGCAAATCTCGATCCTTTATTGCGGAACGCAAGGTCTGCTGAAAGAGGTTCCATTGGACAAGGTGCATGAGTTCGAGGCAAGGTTCTTGCAAGAATTACGGACTTCTCATCAACGGGACGTACTGGATGTCTTAAAGACCGGCGTTATCAATGATGAGATACGAGGCATATTGGAAAAAACAGCGAAGGAGCTATGGGTTCATTGAAAGAAATAAAAGTCCGGATCGCCTCTATACGGAGTACGCAGAAGATCACCGCCGCCATGAAAATGGTATCGTCGGCCAAGTTTCATCATGCCCAGACGCAAACCGAGCACACACTTACATATGCTAATAAACTATCCGCTATCTTAAACGGTCTTCTTTCGGCGGAATGCGACCTAGACTCACCTTACACCGAACAGCGTAAGGTGAGCAAGGTGGCTATCGCCGTATTCGCCTCGAGCACGGGTTTATGCGGGACATTCAATGCCAATATATGGAAAGAGTTATCCGCCACGATCCAGACTTATAAGAACCAGCAAATAGAGGTAGGCCTCTACCCTATCGGCAAGAAAATAGCGGATGAGCTTCATAAAGCGGGGTATAGCTTCGACACTGATTTCGTCACGATCGGCGAAAAGCCGTCTTATGAAAGCGCCGTATCCTTGGCGAACCGTCTCATGGAGCTGTTCGTCACGGGTAAAGCGGACCGGGTGGAATTACTGTATCACCATTTCAAGAACATGGCGACACAAGTCGTAACCCACAAGACGTATCTTCCCCTTTCCCTCTCGGATACGGAAGCGGCGGAAACGGCCACCGACTACATCCTTGAGCCCTCGGCGGAAGAGTTGCGTAACCGGCTTTTCCCGAAATTGCTGAACCTAACCATCTATACGATCCTACTCGACACCTCGACCGCCGAGCACGCCGCCCGTATGATGGCTATGCAGACCGCCAACGACAATGCGAACGATTTAATCCAACAATTAACTTTGCAATATAATAAAACCCGCCAGCAAGCCATCACCAACGAATTGCTGGATATCATGGGAGGAGCGGCCGTTTCATCGTAATAAAAACGGGATGCTTCCTTGACTAAACAGACAATGATCCGTATGTAAAACACTTTACTAACGGATCATTTCTTATTTACAAAAAAAAGTAAGACCTTTGCTCACCAAAACATAAGCCTATATACATTATATTATACCAATCTAGGATCGTACTCATGATGAATCAAGAAAAGCTAAAAGGGCATCTCCTTATTTTAGCGGCCAACATCCTGTTCGCCATTAATATGCCCGTATCCAAATATCTACTCCCCGAGCATGTGCAACCCGAGGCGTTAACCAGTATGCGGATGAGCTTCGCTTGCGTGATGTTCTGGATCACCTCCCTATTCGTTCCCTATGAGAAAGTGCCGTTGAAGGACTTGGGACTTCTATGCCTTTGCGCCCTTTGCGGAGTAGGCTTGAACCAAGGGCTGTTTATCTGGGGATTGAATACCACGTCGCCGGTAGACGCTTCCATCATAGCGACCGCCGTCCCCATCTTTGTCATGATCTTGGCGGCCCTGATCCTAAAGGAACCTATCACACGGATGAAAACGTTCGGGGTACTGCTTGGTATATGCGGGGCGATCTCCTTAATACTACAATCCACGCAAGGTTCCAATCAAGCGAGCAGTCTAGGGGGAAACCTCTTGATTACGGTTAGTGGATTCATGTACTCGATCTATTTGGTAGTATCCAAGCCACTAACACTCAAGTACTCATCCGTCACGATGATGAAATGGATGTTCCTGTTCTCCACGCTGATTACCCTGCCTTTCGCTATCGAATCCATCTGGAATACCCCGGCTTTCCATAAAGAGGTCTTCGACGGCCAAGAGCTGGGAGCCATTTTCTTCGTGCTATTCGGGGCCACGTTCGTACCCTATTTATTAATACCGCTGGCCTTAAAGCGAATCCGCCCGACTACCGTCAGCATGTACAATTATATCCAACCGATCGTAGCTTCCTTTATCGCCGTATTCATCGGTCAGGATAGTTTTAGCGTAACGAAACTAGTATCGGCCGCACTTGTTTTCTCCGGCGTCTATTTAGTGACCCAAAGCAAGAGCCGGGCGGACCTTGAACAACAAAATAGTCAATCTTTTGACAAAAACGCTTGCAATATGAAAAATAATGCGTAATATTGCCCCCATAATATAAAAGAATAAGTAGCATACAAAATCAATGATGAGTGTAGAGTCCTCATATTATACATGGGCATTGATGACCCCTTGGGGGGTTAGAATCTATTAATAAGCATTCGCGTAGACCACGTCACGCTATGTCGCAATCTCGTATTGCATCCTTTTTTATTTCTCCTTTTACATAAATAAGTTTAATCAATCGGTTATTGTCGGTTGTTAATCATGAAAAAGCCTTTTCTTGATTGTCAATCCTCGATGAACCATTAAAAATACATATCGATGAAAGTATTAAAATTCGGCGGAACATCCGTAGGTTCCGTGAATAGTATCTTAAGTGTAAAGAAAATAGTAGAGGCTATCGAAGAGCCCGTAATCGTGGTTGTCTCCGCCTTAGGGGGCATCACCGATAAATTACTGGCCACTTCTACCATGGCTTCTAAAGGCGACCTTGCCTACGAGAAAGAATTATCGGAGATCATCGCCCGCCATCTGGACGTGATCGAGGGAGTGATAGAGGACAAGGAGGTACGCATGGATGTCCAGAAGAAAGTGATGGCTTTACTGGATGAATTGAGCAATATTTTCAAAGGTGTTTATTTGATTAACGATTTATCCGCCAAGACATCCGATACGATCGTAAGTTATGGCGAGCGCCTATCTTCCTTGATCGTCTCGAACGTGATCAAGGACGCTAAGTTGTTCGACTCACGCAAATATATCAAGACAGTCAAGCAATTCAACAAGCATATCGTGGATTTCGACTTGACCAACAAGCTCATAAAAGAGACCTTCTCGCCTCTGCCCAAGGTTTCCTTGGTGCCCGGATTCATCTCTTCCAGCACGGAAACCGGAGAGGTTACGAACCTCGGACGAGGGGGATCGGATTATACCGCCTCCATCTTGGCGACCGCCTTAGACGCTAACACCTTGGAGATCTGGACAGACGTGGATGGTTTCATGACCGCCGATCCCCGTGTGATCAGCTCCGCCTACGTAATCGACCGGCTTACTTTCACGGAGGCGATGGAGTTGTGTAACTTCGGGGCGAAAGTAATCTATCCGCCGACGATCTATCCGGTTTATCATAAGAATATCCCGATCCGTATCTTGAATACCTTCAACCCGACCGCTCCCGGAACCTATATTTCGAAAGAGCGGGTGAAAGAGGAAGGCAAGGCCATCATCAAGGGTATCTCCTCCATCAACGATACCTGTTTGATCACGGTACAAGGTTTAGGTATGGTGGGCGTGATCGGCGTGAACTACCGGATCTTTAAGACGCTCGCCAAGAATGGCATCAGCGTATTTATGGTATCGCAGGCCAGCTCCGAGAATAATACGACTTTCGCCGTACGTAACGCCGACGCTGATTTGGCCGTACAAGTATTGAACGACGAGTTCGCCTTGGAACGTGCGCAGGGTGATATGAACGATACCGTAGCGGAGAAGGATCTGGCTACCGTCGCTATTGTAGGCGAGAACATGAAACGTACCCCGGGTATCGCCGGGAAGCTGTTCGGTACGCTGGGACGTGCGGGCATCAGCGTGATCGCTTGCGCCCAAGGCGCTTCCGAGACGAATATCTCTTTCGTTATCAAGCATAAATACCTTCGCAAGGCGTTGAACTCCATTCATGACTCTTTTTTCCTATCCGAATATAAGGTATTGAACCTTTTCATCGCCGGTGTAGGAACCGTAGGCGGCAATTTATTGGAACAGATACGCATCCAGCAACCGAAACTGATGCGGCAAAACGGTTTGAAGCTGAATGTCGTAGGTATCTCAAACTCCAAGAAAGCCCTTTTATGCCGGGAAGGGATCAACCTCGACAATTATCTGGAGGAGCTGAAGGAGAACGGGGAAGAGAGCAACCCGGAGCATCTGTGCGAAGAGATCGTAAAGATGAATATCTTCAACTCCGTATTCGTGGATTGCACGGCAAGCCCGGACGTGGCGGCTCTTTACGAGACGTTGATGAACAATAACGTATCCGTCGTGGCGGCTAATAAAGAAGCGGCCTCCTCCTCCTACGATAATTATACCAAGCTCAAGGAGACCGCCCGCCACCGAGACATCAAGTTCTTGTTCGAGACGAACGTAGGCGCCGGCCTCCCGATCATCAATACGATGAACGATTTGATCAATAGCGGCGACCATATATTGAAACTGGAGGCCGTACTTTCCGGTACGCTGAATTATATCTTTAATACGATCAGCGCCGATATTCCTTTCAGCGAGGCGATCCATATGGCAAAGGAAGCCGGATACGCCGAGCCGGACCCACGTATCGACCTTAGCGGCAAAGACGTAATCCGTAAGCTGGTTATCTTGGCTCGTGAGGCCGGTTATCCAGTGGAGCAAGCCGACGTAAAACGGAACCTGTTCATCCCGGAAAAGTACTTCGAGGGTTCCCTTGAGGACTTCTGGAAGAATATCAAGGATACAGATGCCGGTTTCGAGGAGAAACGCCAGCTACTGGAAGCGGAAGGCAAACGCTTCCGTTTCGTGGCGAAGATGGAGAACGGCGCTTGCGAGGTAGGCCTACAAGCCGTAGACAGCCACCATCCGTTCTATGAACTGGAGGGCAGCAACAATATTATCATGATCTCCACCGAGAGATATCATGAATATCCAATGATCATCAAGGGATATGGTGCCGGAGCCGACGTGACAGCCGCAGGCGTATTCGCCGACATCATATCCATTGCTAATATTCGATAGGTATGAAGCACATTATCATTTTAGGCGATGGAATGGCCGACGAGCCGATAGAGGCTCTGGGAGGCAAGACCCCGATGCAATACGCCAAGACTCCTTATATGGATAAATTGGTGGAACTGGGAGTAACCGGGCAGATGAAAACCGTAGCGGATGGTTTCCATCCCGGTAGCGAGGTCGCGAACATGGCGGTATTAGGCTATGACCTGCCCTCCGTATACGAGGGACGGGGTGTATTGGAAGCCGCCAGTATAGGCGTCGCCCTGCAACCCGGCGAGATGGCGATGCGTTGTAACTTAATCTGCGTAGAAGGCGACATCTTGAAGAATCACTCTTCCGGCCATATCTCCACGGAGGAAGCGGACGAGTTGATCCAATGCCTGAACGAGCGATTAGGCTCCGACCGTGTCAAGTTCTATACGGGTGTCTCCTACCGCCACCTATTGGTAATCAAAGGAGGCGATAAGCGTCTGGATTGCACGCCACCACACGACGTACCCCTCCATCCTTTCCGGCCTTTAATGATAAAACCGGAAGTTCCGGAAGCACGAGAGACCGCCGATTTATTAAACGAATTAATCCTCAAGTCCCAAGAGATCTTAAAGGATCACCCGGTGAACCTCAAACGTATGGCAGCGGGGAAAGATCCGGCGAACAGTATCTGGCCTTGGTCTCCGGGCTACCGTCCGGCCATGCGAACGATGCGGGAGATGTACGGCTTCGGGAAAGGCTCCGTGATCTCCGCCGTCGATCTCATCCGGGGAATCGGCGTTTACGCCGGCCTCGAGGTGCTTCACGTAGAGGGAGCTACCGGATTATACGACACGAACTACGAGGGAAAAGCGCACGCCGCCCTTGAGGCCCTCAAGACAAATGACTTCGTCTACCTGCATATCGAGGCAAGCGACGAGGCCGGGCATGAGGGAGACGTAGACCTAAAGATCAAGACGATAGAGTATCTGGACAACCGTGCCGTACGTATCATCTACGAGGAAACGCAAAAATGGGACGAGCCGGTAGCGATCGCTATCCTTCCGGACCACCCCACTCCTTGCTCCATACGTACGCATACAAATACCCCGGTTCCATTCCTGATTTACAAGCCGGGCGAGCAACCCGACTCCGTTACCACATTTGATGAGTTCTCCGTATCAAACGGCAAATATGGCATACTGGAAAAAGATCAATTTATAAAAGAATTTCTAAACGATTAGAGCATGAAATATTACAGCACAAACAAACAAGCCCCTGTAGCCAGCCTAGAAGAGGCCGTCGTAAAAGGTCTGGCCGGCGATAAGGGATTATATATGCCCGAGTATATTGACTCCTTGGACGAGGAGGTGATAGCCAACATGAAGAACCAGTCCTTCCACGAGATCGCCTGCACAGTAGCTCAGATGTTCTTCGGGGAAGACATCGAGCCGGAGGTATTGGACGGTATCGTAAAAGATACGCTCTCCTTCGAGACCCCGGTGGTACCCGTAAAGGGTAATATCTATAGCTTAGAGTTATTTCACGGGCCTACATTGGCCTTTAAGGATGTAGGAGGGCGCTTCATGGCTCGTCTGCTCGGTTATTTCATAAAGAAAGAGGGATTGAAGCAAGTAAACGTATTGGTAGCTACTTCCGGCGATACGGGAAGCGCCGTCGCCAACGGATTCCTAGGCGTTCCGGGCATTCACGTGTATGTGCTTTATCCCAAGGGAAAGGTCAGCCCGATACAGGAATGCCAGTTCACGACATTAGGACAGAACATCACGGCATTGGAGATAGACGGCACGTTCGACGATTGCCAAGCGCTGGTTAAATCCGCCTTTATGGACGAGGAATTAAACCGTCATATGAAACTGACCTCGGCGAACTCCATCAACGTAGCCCGTTTCTTGCCCCAATCGTTCTACTATTTCAACGCTTACGCTCAGCTGGACAAGCAGGGAAAAGCGGACGAGCTGGTCGTTTGCGTGCCGAGCGGTAATTTCGGAAACATCACCGCCGGATTGTTCGCCTATTGGATGGGGCTCCCTATCAAACGTTTCGTAGCGGCAAACAACCGTAACGACGTATTCTTGGAATACCTGAATACAGGAACTTATACACCCCGCCCATCAGTCGCCACCCTAGCGAACGCCATGGATGTAGGCGATCCGAGTAATTTCGCCCGTATCATCGACCTATTCGGCGCATTCAATGATCCCCATAAAGAAATATGCGCACTGATCTCCGGACATCGCTATACGGACGAGGAAATCGCCTCTACGATGCGAGCCGTCTATAAAGAGACGGGATATATCCTCGACCCACACGGAGCCTGTGGCTACCAAGGATTACTAGACAGCGACCTAAGCGAGACCGAGACGGGTCTATTCCTCGAGACCGCCCATCCCGCCAAATTCAAAGGAACGGTCGATAAGATATTGGAGGCAGATATCGAGATCCCGGCGAAACTGAAAGCCTTCATGGAAGGAACCAAGCAAAGCATCGAGCTGGCAAAAGATTTCGAGGGATTCAAATCTTTCTTGATGAGCCGGTAAAAAGAAGAATAGTTTTCGTAATTGATATAAAATGGAAGGTGTAGCAAATTGATATTATCGATATTTGCCACACCTTCCATTTTTATCACCTAGGACATACAAAAACAGGCGAGAATTTCAAAAAGAAATTCCGTAAGCAAGCTTTTCTTCCGAAAAGTCATGTTATTAAATTCGATTAATTATAAGCCAAATGTATAATTATTGGAGAAATAGAGTTTTTATAGGATCAGTCGATAATTGGTGGGGATAATTATTTTCATCTATTTAAAATCTCTAGCTTTGCTCTATGGAAACGAATCAACTTTATACATTAGCTCAGAAAGTACTACCAAGTGCAGTTCTTACGTATTTTAATATCGTCAACATAGAAAGCACATCCACCGAGATTTTCATCCATCTTGATGAAAAGATGAGTGACAGTCTTAATATACATTAACCGCCTCTCCCCCCGATGGTTATCGGGAAATGGCAGAGGAACTATAGATA
>NZ_QTLI01000015.1:0-150389 GCF_003434625.1 Parabacteroides sp. AM17-47 | reverse complement strand
TAGGTGAAAGGAGTCAGTCGAAAGATTGGCTCCTTTTTTTGTTATATACACTAGCCGTTGTGGAGAGGCGGCGTGCCGCATCTTATCCTTTCGAAATGTGCCGGATTTTGGTTAATCCAGCACTAATTTTACGATAGCCCCGTAAGAGGGTACGTTCTTAAAAGCGTCTTGCAAAGGATATTCGCCAGCGTAGACCCGGGCACAAGTCAATACCCCGCCATGCGCGAACAGGCATACCTTTTGCAGCCCGCTTTTGCGAAGCTCATTCAAGAAGTCGCTAACCCGGTCGTATTGATCTTGTAGGGATTCACCATTTGGAGTCGGGTTATTAACCCAATCCTTAAACCAAGCCTCTGAGCGGGGATCGGAGGATAGCTCATTCCATGACTTCATTTCCCACTCCCCGAAATTCACCTCCTTGATACGGTCTTCTCTCTCCGCCTCCGGAAAGCCGCAATAATTAGCTAAGCGCACGCAGCGGGTAAGGGGACTTGTCCAAACCTTATCGAACGTATGATCGCTCAAGCCTTTTTTTACCTCTTCCGCCTCTTCCTCGAAGGTCGGTTTCAATGGAACATCGGTTTGCCCGTAGGCGTAGCCGGCGGGAACATCGACAGAGGTATGTCTGATTAAATAAATCTCCATAATTATATAGTTTGATAGATGATCACGAAACCCATATAGAAGCTTAACTCACTAAGAAGAAAAGTCGCTCCACAGCAGTCTCCCGTATATCCTTGTATCTTTCTCTTCATGAAAGAGGTAAGGAAATACCAAGTGATAACCGGGAATATACCCGCTAGTAAGTAAACAGGTTGGGGAAGCCATAATAATGGTAAGAAAGCACAAATGATGCTAAATACATATTCTCGAGAGGTCATTCGGCTATATACGGTCTTGTTCTTGGCTTCCTCCTCTTTCCTTGCGTAAGGCAGGCGATTGATGATCATGCTGGAGACGCCTTTGCAAAAAGGATCTCCAGCCAGTATGGCACATCCCGCTAGCTCGATCGGGAGACTGCTTACTAGTAGGTAGAATAGTCCGAAGTAGAAAATCAGTCCGATTACCCCATAGCTACCTATATGCGAGTCTTTCATGATCACCAATATGCGTTCCCGGCTCGTGCCGCCGCCGAAACCATCGAAGAAATCCGCCAGCCCGTCCTCATGCAGGCAGCCGGTTATCAGCAATCGGGCAATCATGGCGCATAAGATCGCCACGGATGGCGGAAGAATCAAGGAGGTAGCGTACAATACCAATACCGACAAACCAGCCGTCAGCCAACCGACCAACGCCCAATGGCTCACGATATTCTTGAAACAGGCCGCCGGAACCTCCGCCAACCGCCAGAACGGTAACCGAGTAAAGAATATAAACGCAGCGAGTATCCGCAACATATCAGAAATATTTGGTGATTGCCGCTTGCTTGAAACTATGCATCTCGTTGATCATGCGAACGGCGGAGTCGAGTATCGGGTAAGCGCATACCGAGCCGGAACCTTCTCCCAGCCGTAGCCCTAGATCGAGCAATGCTTTCGCCCCCAAGAAATCCAGTACCCGTTTATGCCCGGCCTCGTCGCCGCAATGCCCGAATACGCAATACGATTGCATTTCCGGATATAAGCGGGAAGCCACCAATACGCAATTCGTCATGATAAAACCATCCACGAGGATAATCATCTTCAGTTCGGCGGCACGCAACATGCCTCCTACAGCCATAACCATCTCATACCCTCCGAAGTAGCGCATTACATCCAAGGCGCTTCCATCCCCTTTGTAATTCTCCAACGAGCGTTTCAGTACGTTGTATTTATGCCGTACGCCCTCGCTGTCCAGTCCACTACCGGCCCCCACACAGTCGATCAATGGGATTTGCGTGAGGCAAGTCATCCACATGCTGGAAGCCGCCGTATTCCCGATACCCATCTCTCCGAAACTGATCACGTTACAGCCTTCGTTGTAACAATCCGTCACGATATCGGCTCCGTATTGAAGGGCTTTCTCCATTTCCTCCACGGTCATGGCCGCCTCGTGAAGAAAGTTACGGGTTCCTCCCTTGCGCACCTTGCGGTCGATAAGTTGGGGGATAACGGGGAAATCGAAATCCACGCCGCCATCCACGATCTTCAACTCAAACCCATGCTGGCGGGCAAGGTAGCAAACTCCCGCTCCTCCGTTCAAGAAATTATGGATCACTTGGCGAGTTACCTCCTTGGGAGATTTGCTTACGCCCTCGTCGGCGATGCCGTGATCCGATGCATAGATTACGTTCACGGGATGACGCAAGACAGGCGATAAGGTTTGCTGGATCAATCCCACTTGCAGGGCGAGCGCCTCGAGCGTTCCCAATGAGCCTTTCGGCTTTGTCAGATTATCGATCTTGTCTTGTAAAGCGGCCTCCAGCCCTTTGTCCGGGGCCTCGATGTGAAATTGTATCATGATAGTAGTATTTTATATAAGTCGTTGTTCTTATTCCTTGATCTTGACGGGGATTCCGCTGACCATCAAGACAACCTCGTCCGCCTTCGAGGCGATGTATTGGTTGAGCCAGCCTTGCATATCGGTAAATTTCCGTTGCACCTCGTCTATCGGCACACCTCCCATACCCAACTCATTTGTCACGAAGATCAGGTAGGCATCTTGTCGGGAGAGTTTATCGAACTCCGCTTTGAGGAGGGAGAGAGATAATTCCACGTCGCTTTGATTGTCGAAGAAGAAATTCGTTCCCCAAAGGGTTACGCAATCGATCACCACGACACGACCGGTAAGATCATGACAACTTAGGTATTTCTCCTCCTCTATATTGGTCCACTCGGGTCCACGGTCTCGCTGGTGGCGTTCCACCCGCTTCCGGAACTCCTCGTCCCAGATTCGGGAGGTAGCTAGGTAAACCGGTTTGGGCGACAGCGATAAGGCGAGCCTCTGTGCGTATCCGCTCTTGCCGGACCGCTGTCCTCCAGTCACTAAGATCACTTTCTTACTCATCGCCTTCGTGATTCCTGTTTTTCCGGTGGGCGGCACGTTTAGCCTTGTTGATCGGATTGTTCTTGCTCGTCTTCCGAAGGGCGGCCGATTTCGGGTTGGCGGCGATCCGCTGCGCCACCGCCGATTTGCTCAGTGCCTTTCCGAACTTGGGGCGTAAGGCATCCCGCAATAACTTCTCCTCGTCGGTAAGCTTGGCGGTCTTGGATTTCCAGCCTCCCTCTTTCTGCGCCTTACGGGCGGCAGCGTATTTATTGAACTTTCCGAACTTCTCCATTTTAGCGCCTTCATGGCCTCCCTTGTTCTCGGGTTTCGCTTTCCGGAGCGTGCCGAGTAATTCTTTTTCTTGCTGCATCTCCTTTTTCTCCTCCTCTTGCAGGCGGATATATTTCTCTACGTTCAAGCGTTCACCGTCCACCAATACGACATCCTCTGCCGTGACCTTCTGGCCTACGTGCGGTTGCTTGCCGTTTACGGTTACCCGTTCCATCTCGATGAAATTGTCCGCTTCCCGGCGTGAGCAAACACCGGCTTCGCTTATCAGTTTGTTTAATCTAATTTCCATATTATTAATATTATATTATTAGTAAAATAAGGGTGACGATCACACCCATCAACAGTTCCGTATTACTATTCACTTGAATGGCGATACGCATATCCTCGGTCGTGAAAGGCCTCGCGTTCGTTCCGATATAAGGCTTCTCCACCGGTTTGCCGAAATAATCGTGCGTCCCCCCGAACTGGCAGTCCAAGACCGCCGCCAAGGCCGCTTCTGGATAACCGGAATTAGGGCTTGCGTGTTCAGGGCCGAAACGCCGTACGAAATCCCTTTTCCCCCAATTATTGGAGACCAGCAACATCAAATAGGCCGTGAGGCGGGCCGGGATGTAATTGGCGATATCGTCGATTTGCGCCGCTATCCGTCCGAACTCAAGGTAACGCTCATTCTTATAACCGATCATCGAGTCCAGTGTATTCACCATCTTGTAAGCCATCATCCCCGGCAACCCCAGCAGGGCAAACCAAAACATCGGGGCGATCACGCCGTCGCTTAAGTTCTCGGACAAGGTCTCCAACGCCGCCGCCCGTATCTCTTGCGGCGACAAGTTCGAGGTATCCCTCCCCACGATCCGTGCCACTTGCCGCCGTCCTTCTTCCGTGCTACGGTCCACGGCCTCGAACACCGCCTTCACTTCCTTGATAAGCGTCTTTCCGGATAGGCAATAAAATACGCCGACAGCCGTCAGCAACCCACTGAACTGCGGATGTATGATCCAAGCCCACGACAATATTCGCTCGCAGATTAAATACACGCCAAGGATAAGCACGACTGCCAGTATGCCGCCTTTTAGGGCCCGCTCGGAGCCTTTATTCAACGCTTTCTCTCCGGCGCTGATCGCTTTGCCAAACCATACGATAGGATGGGGCCAACCTTCCGGGTCTCCCAGCAACCGGTCGGATAACCAACCGCCCAAAAAGGGCACGATCTTGAGTAAATTGATAGAATGATGTAACCAATACATATTGAATGTCATTGAAGGAACAAACTTAGACAAAAAAAAGAACATAAGGAAGCGGTAAGCGATTCTTCATCACACATTAGGCGAAAGAAACCTACATTTAAAGGATTTCGAGCGTAGACTTTCATATTCTATCAGCTGTTGTATGATCATCCACCATCCGTTGCATGATCTTCTAACAGTTGGTGGATGATCATACAACGGATGGTAGAAGATGAATAGGTACGGAGAAAACGGCTAAAGGATGCCTTTAGAAGCCTTAAATCTTCGGGAAGGGAGGGCTTGATATACGGGGGATTTCTTTCAATTTTGTATTTATTAACAAGAAAAGCGTTCTTACGGCCGGTTATTATTACTTTATTTGCTCCCACCGTATCGTGAAAGGAGTTAATCGAGATGACAGATGAAAAATCCATTTTAGAACAATTTGCCGCTGGAAATCATACCGCTTTCCGGGAATTGTTCATGCGTTACCATCTGAAAGTCTATTATTTCGTGCTGGGACTCGTGAAGTCCGAGAGTGATGCCGAGGACTTGACCCAAGAGATTTTCCTAAAGCTTTGGACGCATCGGAGTCGTTTCACGGAAGTGAGGACGTTCGGTTCCTACCTCTATGTGCTGGCGAAGCATACGGCGTTCAATTATATCGAATCCCGCCGGGTGAATCTCGTGAGCTTAGAGAGAGCCGGGGAGGAAGACGGGGAACGAAGTGATACGCCTTACGAGGATTTAGTTGCCAAGGATTTACGGTTGCTAGTGGATATGATCGTGGAGACCATGCCGCCACAGCGGAAGATGATCTACCGGATGAGCCGCGACGAGGGTTTGTCGAACACAGAGATCGCCGAGAATCTACAACTCTCGAAAAAGACCGTGGAAAACCACTTGAACCTAGCGCTAAAGGAATTGCGGAACGCGGTATTGACTTTCCTTCTTGTTATGATGTGTTAATAGCTTGGGGGTAAAGCGGGAAAAGGAGGTCCTATAAACAAGATAAAATAGAAAAGCAGGAATGAGTCCTATAAAAAAGATATTAAAATACTTTTTCCATCATTCGTTCTCCGGGGAGATGGTGGATCGGGTACATCAGCGATTGGCGGAGCCGGGAGACGAGCGGGAAAAGGAAGAGGCTTTACGGGATATCTGGAATGAGATCGGTTTCCCGGAGGCGGATAAGCGGAGCGAGATGGCTTTCGCCCGGTTGGAGAATGCATTGGGGGTGAGGCCCCGCCGCCGTCTGCGTATCCCGGCGTGGGTACGTATCGCCGCTATCTGGCTGATTCCTTTGTTGTCGTTGGGTGTTTCTTATTATCTATACAGGGATGCGCGGGATGTCAAGAAACTGGCTTTTATGGAACAGTTCGTGCCTTCCGGCAAGCGGGAGCGGATCACCTTGCCCGATGGTAGCGAGGTTTGGTTGAATTCCGGTACCTTGCTGCTTTATCCATCTGACTTTATTGGGGATAAGCGGGAGATCTATCTGGTGGGAGAGGGATATTTCAAGGTGCGAAAACGCCCCGAGCAGCCTTTCATCGTGCGGACGAAAGCGATGCGGGTACAAGTGCTGGGCACCGAGTTCAATTTATCCGCCTACCCGGACCAAGAGAAAATAACAACGACCTTGGAGGAAGGTTCCTTGAAGATTCTTCCCGATGATCCCTCGGTGGCTCCATGTATATTGAGGCCTAACGAGCAGCTTGTCTACATCCCTTCCCGGGGAAAGATGGACGTGCGGCAGGTGGTGGCCTCGGATTACTCGGATTGGAAAGAGGGAGGCTTGTTGTTTAACAACGACTCTTTCGAGGAAATCTTGAAAACCTTGGAACGTGTCTACAACGTGAAGGTGCATTTGCGTACTTCCGCTTATCATTCCAACCGGCTTACGATCCATTTCAATAAGCATGAGTCGTTGGAGAACATCATGATGTTGGTCAAGGAGATGATACCCGGCTTGGAGTATCAGATCAAAGAGGATGGGATCTATATTGATTGAGTTAAGGAGATATTAGGCTTTTATAATTCGTTAACGTTTTTCCGTTGGGTGCGCTCCTCGTTTCCCTTGTCCTAATAGCGAGTACGTACTACAAAGGAGATATAAATGTTTAACTAAAAAATCTAATATCGCATGAACAGGAATAAATCTATACGTGTCGCTATTCTTTGCCTGAGCCTCGCTATGGCTGGGAGCTTGCCTATCGATGCGCAGAAAGTGACCTTCCATGAAGGTTCGATCTCATTGAAACAGGCGTTTGAGAAACTAGAGTCAAGCTCTGCTTATAAGATAGCTTATAATGATAGCCAATTGGACGTGTCGAGAAAGGTCTCGATGGATCAGAAAGACATGGAAGTATTGCAGGTCTTATCACAGCTGTTAAAGAATACGGGATACACGTATAAAATAAACGGGAATTATGTGATCATCGTGCCGGAAGAGGTCAAGACTGTCAAGGGGAAAAAGCAAGTATCGGGTGTGATTGTCGATACGAACGGCGATCCTGTGATCGGGGCGAACGTGGTGGAGAAAGGAACTACCAACGGTACGATTACCGATCTCGACGGAAAGTTTACGCTAGAGGTAAATGACAACTCTGTCCTTCAAGTTTCCTATATCGGCTATAATACACAAGAGGTTTCGGCGAACGGAAAGACGAGTTTCTCTATCAAGCTGGGCGAGAATACACAAACATTGGATGAGGTGGTAGTCGTAGGTTACGGAACGATGAAGAAGAGCGACTTGACCGGATCGGTTACCAACGTAAAGGCGGAGAAGCTGTTGAGCAAGCCGGTGGTGAATGTTGGGCAGGCCTTGGCGGGAAAGGCTTCCGGTGTGGAGATCTTTGAGAATGGCGGTACGCCGGACGGGAAAGTACGGGTGCGTATCCGTGGTAATAACTCTATCAACTCATCGAATGAGCCTCTGTATGTGGTAGATGGCGTGATTGGCGTAAGCAATATCAATCTGTTGAATCCTAGTGAGATCGAATCCTTGGAGGTATTGAAGGATGCCTCCGCCACGGCTATCTATGGTGCCCGTGGAGCAAATGGCGTGATCATGATTACGACGAAACGAGGTATCAAGAACGAGAAAGCGCAGATCTCGTACGACGGTTATGTCTCTATCGGTAAAATGGCGAAGAAACTGGACTTGATGAACGCTTCCGAGTGGTGGCAGAATTACAATACCACGATGGATAACGGGCAGAAATATGATCCGGAAGGGTATGCGCAAGGCAAGTACAAGAAAGTGACGCCGGCGGATCTGCCGAATTTGTTCGATGCTAATGGTAACCCATTGTATGATACCGATTGGCAGGATGAGGCTTATCAAACGGCTATCAACCATAATCACCAAGTCAGCATCCGGGGCGGAGCCGATAAGACCTTGTATAGCGTGCATTTGGGATATATGCATAAGGATGCCTTGATGCGTAACGGTTTCCTAGACCGGTATAGCGGTAGGATCAACTTGGATTCCCAGCTTCGGGATTGGTTGAAAATGGGTGCCAATATGTCGTTCAATTATAATAAGGGAAACGATAATTACAAAAGTTATGGAGTAAAGCGTTTGGTACAGGAAGCTATTCCGTTGATTCCCGTAAAATATCCCGATGGCTCTTGGGGAAGCAACCGTGATTTCCCCGGTGCGGTACAGGATACACCTTCCCGGTATCTGGAAGAGATGGTGAACGAGACTTCCAATATCCAGACGATCGCCGACTTATATCTGGATTTCAAGATCACGGACGACTTGAACTTTAAGTCGACTTTCGCCGTAGATGCTAGTAATAGGAAACGTAATTATTATTCGGGTAAGGATCTGATCCAGTTCAGTAAGACGGCGGGAGGTATCGCTACGATAGAGACTTTGAAGGAAATGTATTGGCAGAATGAGAACTACTTTAATTATAATAAGGAGTTTAATAAAAACAATCGTATGAATGTGATGCTTGGAGCAAGCTGGCAGCAGCGAGTTGCCGAGAGCGTGGAAGCTACCTCGCAGAATTTCAGCGATGATTTTTACCAATGGCATAATCTGGGAGCGGGAACGGTGACGATACCGTCGAAATCGGAAGATTACGGTTGGTCTATCAACTCTTATTTCGCGCGTATCAATTATACCTTGAAAGACCGCTATCTATTTACGGCCACAGGCCGTTACGACGGATCGTCCAAATTCGGAAAGAATAATAAATACGCATTCTTCCCCTCTTTCGCCTTTGCGTGGAGAGCCTCGGAGGAAAGCTTCTTGAAAGGTGTCAATTGGCTGAATAATTTAAAGGTACGTACCAGTATCGGCGAGACCGGAAACCAAGAGATCGGCAATTACGCTTTCTACCAGAAGCTAGGCTCGGAGAATACCATTTTTGGTAATGACTATTATACGGCTCTATACCGCAGTACGTTCGGTAACCCGGACTTGAAATGGGAGAAGACCTTGCAATGGGATGCCGGTGTCGATGTGAGTGTATTGAATCAGCGTATCGATCTGTCTTTGGATTATTATTATAAAAAGACGAGCGACTTATTATTGGAGGCCCCGATCCCGGGAACTTCTGGATTGAATACGATCATGCGGAACATCGGCTCCGTGCAGAACCAAGGTTTTGAGTTGACCTTAAATACGCATAATATCCAAACGGATAATTTCAACTGGATGTCTACAGTATTATTTAACGTAAACCGTAATAAGATATTGAACTTAGGCGAGAATGATGAGGATATTTATCCGAAACCCCGCCATGCGCAAGGGGATATGCTGATCCTGCGTGTCGGTGAACCTGTTGGTTCGCTATGGGGATTGCGTCGTCTGGGAACTTGGGGGGAGGACGAGGCCGCTGAAGCGGCTAAATACAACCGCCTTCCGGGAGACGTGAAGTATGAGGACTTGAATGGCGACGGGAAGATCAATAGCGAGGATAATACGATTATCGGCTGTACCTCCCCGGACTGGACCATGACGATCTCTAATACGTTTCTTTATAAGAACTTCGATTTCTCGTTCGATCTCCGCTTCGTGTTCGGGAATGATGTCGTGAATTGCGCTACTCATAATGCTGAAGACCGGTCGGGTGTAGCGAATGGCTTCAAGTCGAATTTGAACGCTTGGACTCCGCAAAACCAGCATACGATGGTCGCCCAGCGTCGTCCGATGAAATCGTACTATGATTCTTATCCGGATTCACATTGGATGCAGAACGGTTCTTTCGTTCGGGGGCAGAACTTCGTCTTGGGATATACTTTCAGCAAGAGCTTGCTCCAGAAGATAAAGTTACAGGATTTGAGAATCTACGCGAGTGCTCAGAACTTGTTCTGTATTACGAAGTACAAAGGCTATGATCCGGAGGTTACGACCTATGAGGATGCTGCTTTCGGACAAGGTATCGACGACTTCAGCGAGCCTAAAGCACGTACTTTTACTTTCGGTTTAAATGTTAAATTCTAATGCGATTGAGTTATGAAAATAAATAAAATCTATATCGTCTCATTATGTGCGTTATTCTTGTCTTCTTGTAATAATTTCTTGGACGAGCAGCCTACCGGTACAATGACTACCGATTCAAAGTTGACAAGTAAGGAGTCCGCTTTGGCCTTGACGAATTCGGCTTATTTGAAGAATACGGTCTTTAATAAGATGACCCCGGGTTGGGGATGTAATACGATCTTATTGCTCGAATATATGACTGGCAAAGCTACTTCCGAGAATTCCCAATCGAATTATAAGGACTTTCAGGATCTACTGGTGAGTGATCGTTCTTTATATATCGAGGACTGGTGGCAAGATTGTTATGCAGGTATAGCGAACTGTAACCTCGCGCTTCAAAAACTCGGAGAGTTCGAGAATCTGGATGCTTCCTTGGTTAATGGCTACATGGCCGAGGTGAAGTTTATGAGGGCTTTGTATTATTTCTATTTGGTACGTATCTTTGGTGATGTCCCTAAGATTACGACCGTACAGTCGGAGTTGGGAGAGCTGCAAGTATCTCGTGCCCCGGTAAAGGAAATCTATGATGAGATCATTATTCCGGATTTGTTGGAGGCCGAGCAATCGGATCTGGCTTTTAGCGATCATACAGGGCGTGTCTCGATGGGAGCGGTGAAAGCGCTTCTTGCGGATGTCTATCTTACGTATGCCGGTTATCCTTTGCAAGGAGGTAAATCTTATTACGCGGAATCGGCTAAACGTTCATTGGAGGTTATAAAATCGAATGAGTATACGCTCTTCACGGATTATGAGAGCCTACGGCTTCCGTCGCAGAATAATAAGGGAGAGTTTATTTATCAAGTTCAGTTCTCCTTGAACAAGCGGCATAACGAGTCGGTACGTATCTTTTTACCTTCTCGTTCCGGCATTTCCGCCTACGATTTGGAATATGGTAGCCTGATCCCTACCAAAGAATTCGTGGAAAGCTTTGAGAAAGGAGATAAGCGTACGGAAGAGAAGCAATATTTCTTTACAAACTACAAGGGGCATCCGAGTAAGTTCTCTCCGGGAGCGGCAGAGTTGGAGTTTATGGATTTGAATGGCTATTATATCTATAAGTTTTTTGATCAAGTGGCTATTGATAATACGGCGAAGTCAGACTTGAACTGGAGTGTATATCGTTACACGGATGTATTATTAATGTATGCGGAAGCGCAAGTGAATGCGGATGGTACTCCGAACCAGCAATCCATCGATATCGTGAACCAAATACGAGGAAGGGCCGGATTAGCGCCGTTTAAGCAGACCAACGCAAGCGCATTCTTGGAGGAAGTCTGGGACCAACGTTACTTTGACCTATGTTATGAGAATAAGATGTGGTTTGATATGCTACGCACCCGTAAGATCCGGGATGATAAATCCGGGGAATATGTGGACTTTATCGGCTATAAGACGAATTGGGGTAAGGTGTATACGGAAACCCAGCTATTGTTCCCGATTCCATTAAGCGAACGGCAGGCGAATCCGAACCTGACTCAGAATCAAGGTTATTAACGAATAGAAAATAATATATGAAGATCAAGTTGTCTTTATTAGCCACCGGTTTACTATATGTGCCGGTGGTGTTCGCCCAAAAGCAACCCAATGTCGTGATCATTTTGGCGGATGATATGGGTTACGGGGATGTTGGATGCAATAATCCATATGCTAGGGTACGTACACCGGCCATCGATCAATTGGCCCGGAACGGTATCCGTTTTACGGATGCCCATTCTGCGGGTGCGTTGAGTGGGCCTTCACGCTACGGTTTAGTGACAGGACGTTATTTTTTCCGTACGCCGAAGAAGTCCGAGTATTGGGGGTACTTGTCTCCATATATCGAACCAGAGCGTTTGACGATCGGTTCCTTGATGCGTAATGCCGGCTATACGACCGCTTGTGTCGGGAAATGGCATCTAGGGCTCGACTGGCAGTTGAAAGATGACTCGAAACCACAGATTCTTACCCCTAAGAAATTTGGTTATACGAATACGGATTTCTCCGCCCCTGTAAAAAGAGGCCCTACGGAATTAGGGTTTGACTATTCTTTCATCCTTCCGGCTTCTTTGGATATGCCGCCTTATGCGTTCGTGCGTAATGACCGTGTCGTGGACCCGGATGTCATCTTGACGGCGGACGCTTATCCGAAGAAACAGGATGAGACGGTTTACGCTTGGGATCGTAAACATACGAACGAGAATGATATTTATTGGGAACGGGGCGTTTGGTGGCGTAACGGAGAGATGTCGCGCTCCTTTAAGTTTGAGGAATGTTTCCCGACAATCGTAGATGAGGGTATCGCTTTTATCGATCGGGAAGGACGAAAGGACAAGCCATTCTTTTTATATATGCCGTTAACCGGTCCGCATACCCCATGGCTGCCCACCGTTCAGTTTAAGGGATCTACTGAGTTAGGTACCTATGGCGATTTTATGGGCGATATCGATAATGTCGTGGCTCGGGTGAATGCCAAACTAAAGGAATTAGGTCTGGAGAAGAATACGATTGTCATTTTCGCCAGTGATAACGGAGGCGCATGGGAAGAGGAGGATATCCAGCAATACGGACATCAAAGTAACTGGAGCCGCCGTGGGCAGAAAGGTGATGCGTGGGACGGCGGTCATCATGTTCCGCTGATTGTTCATTGGCCGGATCATATCAAGCGCCCTGGGGTTTGTTCCCAAACGGTTGGCTTGGTAGATATATTGGCTACATTTGCGGATTTAACCGGGCAATCCCTTCCTAAAGGACAGGCAGAGGATAGCTTTAGCTTTAAGAAAGTATTGGATGGTGATATGAATGCCTCGACGAGAGACCAGATCATGTACTTGTCCGGCTCCGGCAAATTAGCGATCAAGAAGGGAGATTGGAAATATATCGATTGTCTGGGCTCCGGTGGTTTTACGGCTCCCGCCCGTTTATCCCCGGTGAAGAATGGACCGAAAGGCCAACTTTATAATATGCGGACCGATTCTTTGGAGAGTAATAATCTCTTCTTGCGTGAGAAAGGCATTGCGAATGAGCTTTCCGCGTTGTTGAAGAAATTGTTGGATCAAGGATATAGCCGTCCGCAATAAAGGTAATCTTGATTAGGCAAAAAGTTGAATCGAATGACAAAGTTAGGCGTATTGTTTAGTGTTTTGGGAGTGGGGGCCGGTTGTATTCCGGCCTTCGCTCAAAAACAGCTCCCCAATATCATCGTAATGTTATCGGATGACCAAGGTTGGGGCGATTTGGGCTTCACGGGGAATACCTTCGTGCAAACTCCTAATATAGATCGTATCGCTCATGAGGGAACGATCTTGGAGAATTTTTATGTCTGTCCGGTGTCATCCCCGACGAGGGCAGAGTTCTTGACCGGACGCTATCATGTACGGAGTGGCGTTAATTCTACGACCGGGGGAGGCGAGCGCTTTAATCTGGGAGAGAAAACGATCGCGGAATATTTCCGGGAGGCCGGATACGCTACCTCTCTATTTGGAAAATGGCATAGTGGTACGCAATATCCCTACCATCCGAACGCAAGGGGCTTTGAGGAATTCTATGGTTTTTGTTCCGGGCATTGGGGGAATTATTGGAACCCAGTGTTGGAGCATAACGGAGAGATTATTTCGGGCGAGGGCTTTATCATAGATGATCTGACCGATAAAGCCTTGGATTATATACGTGATCATAAAGAACATCCATTCTTTATGTTCTTGTCTTATAATACACCTCATAGTCCGATGCAAGTCCCGGATAGTTGGTGGAACCGTGTAAAAGATCGTACCTTGTCGCAGCGAGCTACTTTCCCGGA
The DNA here is from genome assembly GCF_003434625.1 of Parabacteroides sp. AM17-47. NCBI lineage: Bacteria > Pseudomonadati > Bacteroidota > Bacteroidia > Bacteroidales > Tannerellaceae > Parabacteroides > Parabacteroides sp. AM17-47. The sequence goes on along the minus strand of NZ_QTLI01000015.1, from coordinate 136,630 downwards.
GCAAGAAGATACTACGTTTACGAAAGCGGCTTTAGCCTTGGCCGAGAATTTAGATTGGAATATCGGACGTGTATTGTCTTTGTTACATTCATTGGATTTGGAACAAGAGACGATTGTTATTTATTTCTCGGATAACGGCCCGAATAGTTTCCGGTGGAATGGTGGGATGAAAGGGCGAAAAGGCTCTACGGATGAAGGGGGTGTTCGTTCGCCGTTTTGTATCCGTTGGCCGGGACACATAAGGAAAGGGGCCGTGGAAACCCAGTTGTCCGGGGCTATAGACTTAATCCCTACTTTATTAGGTTTGGCGGGAATAGAATATACCCCGTTAAGGAAACTGGACGGAATCGATTGGGGACAGCGATTGCTGGATGAGAAAGCTCCTGCTATGGATCGGGTTTTATATAGTTATTGGGGAGGTAAGACGAGTGTGCGTATCCCATATTATCTATTGGATGCGGAAGGTTATTTATATAAAACGGATATAGATCGTGAGCAACGGAAGGATGTATCGGATAAAGAACCCGAGATATATGAGCGGATGAAGCGTTATTCGAATTGGTTTAAGGATGAGTTACTGGCGGATTTCCCGAAGAAGGATACCCGTCCGTTTATAATCGGTCATCCGCAGGAAACCTATTCAAAGCTACCGGCCCGGGATGCGAGGATATCTGGCCCGATCGAACGCTCCAACCGTTATCCGAATTGTTCTTATTTTACGAATTGGAAAAGCCCGGAAGCGGAGATAAGCTGGAATGTGGAGGTTGAGGAATCCGGCTTGTTCGAGGCTTTTATCTATTATACTTGCGATAAACGAAATATAGGCTCTACTTTTGAACTTCGTACGGACCGGGATGCCGAGAATCTTGTATTTACATTGGATCAAGTAAATGACCAACCCATGCTCGGTGCGGATTTGGATAGGGTTCTCCGGGAGGAGTCTTATGTGAAAGGATTTGCTCCTTGCTCTGTCGGTACGATTCCTCTATCGAAAGGTACGGCCACTTTATCCTTGCAAGCGAAAACGATCCGAAATGAGGAAGCCATGAATTTTTGGATGTTGGTGCTAAAACGAGTGAAATGAGTCTGAGATTGAAAAAAGTTGTATAACTATTTGCCAGTTATCAAATAATCACTACCTTTGCACCGCAAAATTTTTTATTAATCAATATTAAACAGCGTTTTATGAACAATTACGAAACCGTTTTCATTTTGACTCCCGTTTTGTCTGACGCTCAGATGAAGGAAGCGGTAGAGAAATTCACGAACCTTCTGAAAGCTCAAGGAGCTGAGATCGTGAATGAAGAGAACTGGGGCTTGCGCAAGTTAGCTTATCCTATCGACAAGAAGACAACAGGCTTCTACCAGTTGGTTGAATTCAAGGCAGATCCTAGTGTTATCGCTACGTTGGAGTTGAACTTCCGTCGTGACGAGCGTGTGATCCGCTTCTTGACTTTCCGTCAAGACAAGTATGCCGCAGAATATGCAGCTAAGAGAAGAAATCTGAAATCATCTAAAGAAACAGTAAAGGAGAATAATTAATTATGGCAGCAACTCAATCAGAAATCAGATATTTAACTCCGCCTTCAGTAGACGTTAAGAAGAAAAAATATTGCCGTTTCAAAAAGAACGGTATCAAGTATATCGATTATAAGGATCCTGAATTCTTGAAGAAATTCTTGAACGAGCAAGGTAAGATCCTTCCGCGTCGTATCACTGGTACTTCCTTGAAGTTCCAACGTCGTGTAGCTCAGGCTGTAAAGCGTGCTCGTCACTTGGCTTTGCTTCCTTACGTAACCGATTTGATGAAATAATTAATTAAGAGGAGACAGAATATGCAAGTTATTTTGAAAGAAGATGTAGTGAATTTAGGCTACAAAGACGATATCGTAACAGTAAAAGACGGTTACGGACGTAACTTTCTAATCCCCACGGGTAAGGCAGTGATCGCTTCAGAGTCTGCTAAGAAAGTATTGGCTGAGAACTTGAAGCAACGTGCCCACAAATTGGCTAAGATCAAGGAAGACGCTCAGACTTTGGCCGCTAAGTTAGAGGGTGTAGCTTTGACGATTGGTGCTAAGACTAGCTCTACAGGTACGATCTTCGGTTCTGTAACGAATATCCAAGTTGCTGAGGCTTTGGCTAAGGCTGGTTTCGAGAATATCGATCGTAAGATTATCTATATCAAGGAGTCTGTTAAGGAAGTAGGTAGCTATAAGGCTGTTTTGAAACTTCACAAAGAGGTTTCCGTTGAGGTTCCTTTCGAGGTTGTTTCTGAATAATAGATACTTTAATATATCATAAAAGAGGGTAGTTTCGAAACTGCCCTCTTTTTTTGTTTTAATTATAAAAAAAGACATCTGTCAATCAGCAAAAAAGCGCTACATTTGTTCCCGAATTTGCAATAATTTTAGAAAGTGAGCAAAAAGTCTTTTCTATATATTAACTTGCTATTTGCGTTGTTTTTTTTCTTGCCCGGACTTCAGGCGAGAGAAAAGACTTTTACGGTCGTGATCGATGCCGGGCATGGCGGTAAGGACCCGGGAGCTAGAGGGGCGAATATTAATGAGAAGGAGATAAATCTCGCTGTCGCCTTAAAATTGGGTCGATTGATAGAGAATAATGCGGAGGATGTGCGTGTGATCTATACTCGTAAGACGGATCGTTTTATCGAGTTGGACGAACGTGCGAATATAGCGAACCGCAATAAGGCGGATCTTTTCGTGTCTATCCATACGAATGCCGTAAAGCGTGGAAGTACCGTGCAAGGTACGGAGACGTATACGCTGGGTTTGGCCCGTAGCGAAGAGAACTTAGAGGTGGCTATGAGCGAGAACTCAGCGATCTTGTTGGAGGATAATTATCAACAACGGTATGAGGGGTTTGACCCGAACTCTTCGGAGTCATATATCATTTTCGAGTTTATGCAGAATAAGCATATGGAGCAAAGTATTAGTCTGGCTTCCGAGATACAGAAATCGTTCGGGGCTTGTAAGCGGGTGGACCGTGGCGTAAGACAGGCTGGTTTTTTGGTGCTTCGCAAAACGAGCATGCCCAGTGTTCTGGTCGAGTTGGGGTATATCTCGAATCGTCAAGAAGAGCAGTTCATGAGAACCGCCGCCGGACAAAATAAATTGGCGGAAGCGTTGTACGATGCTTTTTGCAAATATAAGAAGAATTACGATCGTCGTAAAGGAAATATTTCCGGAGCTGTCGTTGCTCCCGTAGCGAATGAGAAAACTCCGCCTCCGGGGAGCGAGGCTGATATCTTAAATAAAAAACAGCAAGCCACAAGACAGAAAACCTCAGTTTCTTCTACCACTTCCGTGAACAGGAACACGAAAGGAAAGGTTATATATAAGATACAATTCTTGACTTCCAATAAGAAGCTTCCTGCGAACTCCCGGTTATTTAAGGGGTACAAGAACGTGGATTTCTATGTGGAGAAAGGTATCTATAAATATACGTATGGCGAGACTTCGGATTTTAACTCGATTCGGAAGATGCGCCGAACGATCGCGAAGGATTTTAAAGATGCTTTCATCATCGCTTTTAAGGATGGGAAGAAGGTGAAATATTAATGATATAGGAATAAATTATACATTATAAATAAAGGAAATGAAAAGTGTATTCACTAAAGAGGCGAAGATCGGACTTGTGACGATCGTAAGTCTGGCGTTATTGTATTTAGGCATTAATTATCTGAAGGGTATTAACCTGTTTCAACCGGTGAACCATTACTACGTATCATTCAGCAACGTAAAGGGGGTGACGATTTCCAGCCCTGTATTTGTGGATGGTTTTAAGGTGGGATTGGTTCGTGATATTATTTATGACTATGATACGACCGGTAAGATCATCGTTGAGGTTAGTTTGGAAGATAAGATGAGGCTGAATAAGGGAAGTTATATAGCGGTTGTCAATACTTTCTTAAGCGGAGCTGAGTTGCATATCCATTTGAACACTTACGTGGATGACTTTTTGAAGCCGGGTTCTACGCTCGAGGGACGAATGGAAGAGGATATGATGCAATCCGTACAGGAGAAGATCTTGCCAAGCGTTGAGAACCTTTTGCCGAAGATCGACACGATCTTGGGTAGTTTGCAAACCTTGATCGCTCATCCGGCCTTGGCTCAATCCTTGAATCATATCGAAAAAACGACTAGCAACCTAGAGGTGTCTACCCGTCAGTTGAATCAGATGTTGAGTAAGGATGTACCGGGTATCGTGAATAACTTGAAGACGATGACGGATAATTTCTCGGAGGTGAGCGCCAACTTGAAAGAATTGGATTTGGCTACAACGGTCAATTCCATCAATGCGACCTTGGCGAACTTGAAGTTGACTACGGATAAATTGAACTCGACGGATAATAGCATCGGCTTGTTGTTAAACGACAAAGGATTGTATGATAATCTGAACAGCACGATGGACAACGCCTCTAAGCTATTGCTTGATTTGCGGGAGAATCCGAAGAGATACGTGCATTTCTCTGTTTTTTGATTATGTTAAAAAATCATAGCATAAAAGACGTTATTTAGAATCATTCTAATTAGACAAAAAGTTAGGGGACTCCTGCTGATTATACGCATAAGGCCTTTAGGTAAAGTGAGATAGATACTTCCTGAGGCCTTATTCCGTCACCGGACGTCAGCGTTTACGCTTTTGTAGAGGTCTCTAAAATAAAGGGTTTTTGAACGTTGGTCGATCTAAATAGCAGTAAATCAGATAGGTATTAGTAACTATCTGAATCTAAAAGGGATATTGAAAATTCATATTTACCAAACAAAATAGCACTTTTTTTTTCGGAATTAATTTCTAAACTTTGTAGTCCGAATGTAAAAAGTATTAGTGGGAGAGAAAGAAAACATGCAGACTGATTATCAAACATTGTGGAATAAGTGCCTTGCGGTCATAAAGGATATTGTGCCTAAGGCAGCTTTTGACACATGGTTCGTACCTATCGTTCCGTTATCATACGAAGACAAGAAGTTTACCATACAGGTGCCTAGTCAATTCTTCTATGAGTATCTGGAAGAGAAGTATGTTAATGTTTTGAAAGTTACATTGTATCGTGTAATCGGTCAAGGAACCATTCTTAACTACCGTATCATGGTGGATAAGACCACTGGTGGTACGGTTGATTATCCGGCGGAGAATGCTTCCACCGCTGTAAAGAAAGTCACTCCCAAGGACGCTAACAAGGCTCCGAATCCTTTTATGACGACTGCTCCGCAGGATTTGGACCCTCAGTTGAACCCGAAGTATAATTTTGATAATTATTTCGAGGGTACGAGCAATAAGCTGGTTCGTACGGCGGGTGAGGCTGTTGCCCAGAATCCGGGAAAGACTACGTTTAACCCGTTGTTTATTTTTGGTCCGTCAGGAGTGGGTAAAACTCACTTATGCCATGCGATCGGAACCCGTATCCGGGAGTTGCATCCGGAAAAGAAAGTGTTATATGTATCTTCGCATTTGTTCCGGGTACAGTTTACAGATGCTATCCGTAAGAATACGACTAATGACTTCTTGAATTTTTATCAAAATATCGATGTGCTGCTGTTGGATGATATACAGGAGTTGATCGGTATGGATAAGACTCAAAATACATTCTTCCATATTTTCAACCACTTGCACCAGTTAGGTAAGCAGCTTATCTTGACTTCTGATAAACCTCCTGTGGATTTGCAAGGTATGGAAGAGCGCTTGATCACCCGTTTAAAATGGGGATTGACGGCTGAGTTGAGCCGTCCGGATCTGGATCTACGTAAAAAGATACTGAAGAATAAGATCAACCATGACGGAATCATGATTCCGGATGAGGTCTTTAACTTTATCGCTAATAATGTGACGGAGAATGTCCGTGACTTAGAAGGTATTCTCGTCTCTTTAATGGCTAATGCGGTTATCAATAATCGTGAGATCGATCTGCCGTTGACGAAACGTGTGGTTAGCCAAGCGGTTCGGTTGGAGAAGAAACAGATCTCCGTACAGATGATTCAGGAGATCGTTTGCAAGTATTTCAACTTGGAGCAATCGGTTATCCAGACTAATTCCCGTAAACGTGAGATCGTGCAAGCCCGTCAGATCACGATGTATTTGGCGAAGAAATATACGGACTCCTCTTTTTCCCATATTGGAAAGATCGTAGGAAAGAAAGACCATGCGACGGTCTTGCATGCTTGTAAGACGATCAAAGACCAGATTGAGACTAGTAAGTCTTTCCGGTCTTCCGTAGAGGAAATCGAGGTCTTGCTCAAGAACTAAATTAAGAATCCCTATATAGTAGGATAAGGACGTCTCTTTAAAGAGGCGTCCTTCTTTGTTTTGGAAGATCCGTATAAGTGTTAAGTTTTCTTTTTGGAAAACTATTTGATGCTTAGTTTTGTTTAAGTAGTTGAAAATGTGGGGTTGCGAGTTTGGTTTTGGAAAACTTTTCAATAAGTATTCTTTTTAACGTAGGGTAATTTGGATAACTGGTAAAGTATGCGTAAACTTGCAGTCGCAAAATAAATATAATAATTGTGGATCGTAAAACTTACACTTTTGACGAAGCGTTTAAGGCTTCATTGGATTACTTTACCGGTGACGAGCTCGCCGCTAAAGTATGGGTAAATAAATATGCCTTGAAGGATGCGTTTGGAAATATCTATGAGGAATCTCCGAATGATATGCATCATCGCTTGGCAAGTGAGATTGCCCGTGTGGAAAAAAAGTATCCGAATCCGTTGTCGGAACAAGAACTTTTCGACCTGTTTGATCATTTCCGCTACATCGTTCCGCAAGGAAGTCCGATGACGGGAATTGGCAATGATTATCAAATTGCCTCACTCTCTAATTGTTTTGTTATCGGATTGGACGGGCAAGCGGATTCGTATGGTGCGATTATTCGTATTGACGAAGAACAGGTACAATTAATGAAGCGCCGTGGTGGTGTAGGCCATGATCTTTCGCATATTCGCCCGAAAGGTTCTCCGGTTAAGAATTCTGCGTTGACTTCTACCGGGTTGGTTCCGTTTATGGAACGTTATTCGAATTCCACCCGTGAGGTGGCCCAAGATGGCCGTCGTGGAGCTTTGATGCTGAGCGTTTCTATTAAACATCCGGACTCGGAGGCGTTTATCGACGCTAAGATGACGGAAGGTAAGGTTACAGGTGCAAATGTATCTGTGAAGATTGATGATGATTTCATGAATGCCGCGGTTAATGGCGGTACCTATAAGCAACAATATCCAATTGATTCGGATTCTCCCGTTTATGTGAAGGATATCGATGCTTCTGGCTTATGGAAAAAAATTATTCATAACGCTTGGAAATCCGCTGAACCGGGTGTGCTATTCTGGGACACGATCTTACGTGAGTCTGTACCAGACTGCTATGCGGATCTGGGGTTCCGTACGGTTTCCACGAATCCTTGTGGCGAGATACCTCTTTGTCCGTATGATAGTTGCCGTTTGTTAGCGATCAATTTATATTCATATGTGGTAAATCCGTTCACTCCGGACGCTTATTTCGATTATGATTTGTTCAAGAAGCATGTAGGTTTGGCCCAGCGGATTATGGATGATATTATTGATTTAGAGTCGGAGAAGATCGAGATGATCTTGGCTAAGATCGACTCGGATCCGGAATCCATGGAGGTAAGACAAACAGAGCGTCATTTGTGGGAAAAGATCCAACGAAAGACTTTGCAAGGACGCCGTACAGGTGTGGGCATTACGGCGGAAGGCGATATGATTGCCGCTTTAGGTTTGCGTTATGGAACAGAAGAAGCAACCGATTGTGCGGAACTTATACAAAAGACATTAGCTTTGGCCGCTTATCGTTCATCCGTAATGTTGGCGAAAGAACGTGGTGCCTTTGAGATATTCGATGCGAAGCGTGAGGAAAAAAATCCGTTCATCAACCGTTTGCGTGAGGCTGATCCTGTTTTATATGAGGATATGTTGAAATACGGCCGTCGTAATATCGCTTGCTTAACAATCGCTCCGACGGGAACGACTAGCTTGATGACACAGACCACTTCCGGTATAGAGCCGGTATTCTTGCCGGTATATAAGCGCCGCCGCAAAGTAAACCCGAACGATTCCGAGGCTCGTGTGGATTTCGTGGATGAGACAGGCGACGCTTTCGAGGAGTATATCGTATTCCATCATAAGTTTGTAACGTGGATGCAAGCGAATGGTTATTCGGCAAGTAAGAAATATACACAAGAAGAAGTGGAGGAGCTAGTTGCTAAGTCTCCTTATTATAAAGCGACTTCCAATGATGTCGATTGGTTACAAAAAGTCCGTATGCAAGGACGCATTCAGAAATGGGTGGACCATTCTATCAGCGTAACGATCAATTTGCCGAACGATGTAAGTGAGGAGTTGGTAGACTCTTTGTATGTTGAGGCATGGAGATGCGGATGTAAAGGATGTACTGTTTATCGAGATGGTTCTCGTTCCGGTGTCTTGATTGCGACAGATAAAAAGAAGAAAAAAGAGGATTGCAACTGCATGCAACCACCGGTTATCGTATCTACCCGTCCTCGTGAATTGGATGCGGATGTGGTAAAATTCCAGAATAACCGTGAGAAATGGATCGCTTTCGTCGGCTTGTTGAATGGCCGTCCGTATGAGATCTTTACCGGTTTGGCCGATGATGACGAGGGTATCATGTTACCTAAAAACGTTTCTAAAGGTACGATCATCAAGAGCTATGATGAGGATGGTAATAAGCATTACGACTTCCAGTTCAAGAATAAACGCGGTTATAAAATGACAATCGAAGGCTTGGATGGCAAGTTTAATCCGGAATATTGGAACTACGCTAAATTGATTTCCGGTGTGCTCCGTTACGGAATGCCTATCGATCAGGTTATAAAACTGGTACAGGGTATGGAGTTGAATAGCGAGTCTATCAATACTTGGAAGAATGGCGTGGAACGGGCCTTGAAGAAATATTTACCGAACGGCATGGAAGCGAAAGGGCAGAAATGTCCGAACTGTGGGTTGGAGACCTTGATTTATCAAGAAGGTTGTTTGATCTGCACGAATTGCGGAGCCTCTAAATGCGGTTAAATAATTGACTAAATCTATATACCATGAAAGTCACTTTTAATATAAACTTCCATACCGTTTGGGGACAGAAGTTATGTGTAGTGGGCTCCATACCGGAATTAGGCTCTTGGGAACCTGCTTTGGCTAAGGAGATGAATTACTCTGGGGATGGAAACTGGAAACTGGAACTGGATCTTCCACCCGATATAAAAGATATAGAATATAGATATTTCTTAAGTGTTAATGATAAGCAGATCTTTGAGGAGTGGGAGAAGAATCACCGGATTGTATTGGATGGACAATCTGATTCTTACATCCTTTATGATTATTGGCAAATCCGTCCGGATAATCTAGCCTTTTATTCTTCGGCTTTCACCAAAAGTTTATTCGCTCATCCCTGCAATACACATGAGAGGGTCGTTAGAAGTGGAAGAAAATTGGTGATAAAGATATCCGCTCCCCGGGTGGAAAAGAATCAGTGTGTAGCCATTACTGGAAATCAAGAATGCTTAGGTAACTGGCATCCGGACAAGGCTTTATTGCTGAGTTGCGATACTTTCCCGGAATGGCATATTGATTTAGACGCTGCGGAGATACGGTATCCTTTAGAATATAAATTTTTGGTTTGGGATAATGATTCCCGTCAACCTTTGTATTGGGAGAGTGATGAGAATCGTATTCTAAGTCTTGTTCCCCAGAAACAGGGTGAGACCGTTGTTATATCTGGTCTTTACTTCCGGGATAGCTTACCGTTATGGCGTTGTGCCGGCTCGGTTATCCCCGTCTTTTCCTTGCGCTCGGAAAAGAGCTTTGGAGTAGGTGATTTGGGAGATTTACACATGTTGGTGGATTGGGCTAGAAAGACGCACCAACGTATCATTCAAGTATTACCTATGAATGATACGACGATGACCCATACTTGGGTGGATTCCTATCCGTATAGCGCTATTTCTATTTATGCCCTTCATCCCATGTATGTGGATTTATCGGCTTTGGGGACCTTGCAAGATCCGGAGAGAGCTGCTTTTTATGCAGGGAAGCAAAAAGAATTAAACGCAAAAGATACGGTTGATTACGAGGAAGTACTGAAATATAAATTGGGTTATTGTCAAGAATATTTCGCAGGGGAGGGTAAGGCCGTATTAGATACGCCGGAGTTTAAAGAGTTCTTGGCGCAAAATGAGTCATGGTTGATGCCTTACGCTACTTATTGCTTCTTGCGGGAAAGTTATGGGACATCGGATTTCTCTCAATGGCAAGGTAATTCTACTTACAATAAGACACGTGTTCGCGCCCTATGCCGGGAAGATAGTGACGCATGGCCGGAGATCTCGTTCTCTTATTTCTTGCAATATGTATTGCACAACCAGTTCAAGTCGGTATCGGATTATGCCCGTAAGAATGGAGTTGTATTGAAAGGTGATTTACCCATTGGCGTGAGCCGCACTAGTGTAGAGGCTTGGACGGAACCGAAATATTTTAATATGAATGGTCAAGCGGGTGCTCCCCCCGATGACTTTTCCATGAACGGTCAGAACTGGCTGTTCCCGACTTATAACTGGGATGCGATGGAGAAAGATAATTTCTCTTGGTGGAAAAAACGCTTCGCTAAGTTAAGTGATTATTTCGATTGTTTCCGTATAGATCACATCTTGGGATTTTTCCGAATATGGGAGGTTCCTTGTGAATATGTGCAAGGGCTTTGTGGTCATTTCAATCCAGCGTTGCCGTTCTCGAGAGAAGAGATCGAGCAGTATGGATTGAATTTTAACGAGTCTCGTTTCACGACCCCACATATCAATCGACAATTCTTATCGGAATTGTTTGAGGAAAATACAGAAGAGGTGATAGGTGCTTATTTGGCACAATCCTCCTCCCGGCATTATGTGTTAAAACCGTTCTGTGATACGCAAAGGAAGATTGAGGCGTTGTTTGCGGATAAGGCGGATCCTGTTTCCCTACGGATCAAGAATGGCCTGTTTACGATTGCGAATGAGGTATTATTTCTTCGTGACCCAAGAGAGACCGATAAGTTTCATCCCCGGATCTCGGCGAATCAATCCTATATCTATCGGGAATTGAGTGGTTCCGACCGTTATGCGTTCGATCAGTTATACTGGCATTTCTTCTATCATCGCCATAATGATTTTTGGAAGGCGCAAGCGTTTAAGCGTTTGACACCGTTGGTTGCGTCCACGGAGATGTTGGTTTGTGGAGAGGATCTCGGTATGATCCCCGCCTCTGTTCCCGAGGTTATGAATAAGTTGCAAATACTAAGCTTGGAGATTGAGCGTATGCCGAAGAGCCCACAGCGGGAATTTTCCGATATGTTCAATCTGCCTTATCATTCGGTTTGTACGACTTCTACACATGATATGACTCCTCTTCGTAATTGGTGGAAAGAAGATCCGGAGAAGACACAGCGTTATTACAACCATGTATTGCAACGGATCGGTGAGGCCCCGGATGAATGTACGGCTGAAATCGTTGCCCAGATTATTTCTAATCATTTGAAGACTCGTTCCATGCTGACGATTATTCCGTTGCAGGATTGGTTTGCTATGGATGATTCTATCAAGCGGAAGGATATAGAATCCGAGCGTATTAACGTTCCTGCGAATTCAACGCATTATTGGCGCTACCGGATGCATATTACGTTGGAACAGCTTTTACAGGCTGATAACCTGAATAATAAGATAGTCTCGTTGATAAAAGAGGCTGGACGAAAATAAGAAAGACTAAGGGCCGTATCGAAAAGTGCGGCCCTCAGTCTATTTGTCCGCTTTCTTTTTCTCGGAACACATCGAGCAGGCTCCGTTGAACCGTGCGTTTGGTTCGATCTCTAGGGATTGGGTATATATATCTCCCTTGATAATTGCTGTTGATTTTAGAATAAGCTTTGCGCTTACTTTTACGGAGCCATCTACCTCACCGAGAATCTCAGCATTCTCGGATACGATATTGCCTGTTACGCTACCTTTGGGGCCGATAACGATCTTGCCGTTGCAACTGATATCTCCCTCTACTTTTCCATCCAAGCGAAAGTCTGTCTCTGTGATAATATTACCCTTTATCGTTGTCCCCGCAGCCAAGGCGTTGTGTAATCCGCCTGCGGAATTTTCATCTTTTTGTTTTATTCCCATCATAATGTGTTGTTACTTGGTTGACAAATATAAGACTATTTTTTTGCAGGAAGGTTTACTTTCTATACATTTACAGATAAATTAAAAGATTATGACAACAAAGATTGAATTACGAAGGATGACATTCTATGCCTATCATGGCGTGGCACCCCAAGAGACCCGGGTTGGGAATACTTTTATCGTAGATTTGATACTGACAGCTCCGTTGGAGAACGCGGTATGGAGCGACGATTTAAGCGATACGATCAATTACGCCACAGTATATGAAACCGTGAAAGCGGAAATGGCTATCCCCTCGAGACTTCTCGAGCACGCGGCGGGGCGTATCTTGAAGGCTTTGAAAGAGAGATTTCCACAGATCACGGAGGTGGAACTTGTCTTGTCTAAATTAAATCCTCCGTTTGGCGGAGATATTCATAGTGCCTCGATAATTCTTAAAGAAAGCTTTCTTTCTGTTTAGAAACTTTTATTTACCTTCGCGTTTGTAAAGAAGTGATGCGATATACTAAAAGCACAAATACGATAACATTATGGCATTTACCAACAACGTAATGATTGTTCGTCACGGATTGCTGGCGAAGTTAGTAAAGCTCTGGAAAGAAAACCGTCTTCTAGAAGAAATTGATCGCTTGCCGATCGAGTTGAGTCCCCGAAAATCGAAAGTGAGGGGCCGTTGCTGTGTACATAAGGAACGTGCCGTCTGGAAATACAAAACCTTGCCTTTGCTTGGTTTTGATATGCAGGACGAGGAAGATGAGTTGACACCGCTTTCAGAGTATGCGAAGCGTGCCTTGTTCCGCTCGGAGAATAAGAAGGAAAATATCATGTGTGTAGTGGATGAGGCGTGTTCCTCTTGTGTCTCCGTGAATTATGAGATCACGAATCTTTGCCGGGGGTGCGTGGCTCGTAGTTGTTATATGAACTGCCCGAAGGACGCTATCCGATTCAAGAAAAATGGTCAGGCCGAGATTGATCATGAAACTTGTATCAGCTGTGGTAAATGCCACCAAAGCTGTCCGTACCATGCCATCGTTTATATCCCGATCCCTTGCGAGGAAGTTTGTCCGGTTAAGGCGATCAGCAAGGACGAGTATGGGGTGGAGCATATCGACGAGTCTAAATGTATATATTGCGGTAAATGTGTGAATGCTTGTCCGTTCGGTGCTATCTTCGAGATCTCGCAAGTATTCGATATCTTGCAACGCTTGCGGAATAAGGAACAGATGGTAGCGATTGTCGCTCCGTCTATCTTAGCTCAGTTTAGCGCTCCGAAGGAAAAAGTGTATGGCGCTATCAAGTCCTTGGGATTCGAGGAAGTGGTCGAGGTGGCGCAAGGCGCTATGGAAACCACCCGCCATGAGGCGGAAGAATTGATCGAGAAATTGAAAGAAGGACAACCGTTCATGACCACTAGTTGCTGTCCGTCTTACGTGCAATTGGCCGAGAAACATATCCCGGATTTAAAGAAATACATCTCTTCTACCGGATCTCCGATGTATTATACGGCCCGTATCGTGAAGGAAAAATATCCGGATGCGAAGATCGTGTTTGTTGGCCCGTGCGTGGCGAAACGAAAAGAGGTGAAACTAGATCCGTGCGTGGATTTTACACTTACGTTTGAGGAAGTAGGTTCCGTATTGGAGGGATTGGGTATCAAGATCGAGGAGGCCCAGCCTTTCTCCGTATTATTTAACGCTGTCCGTGAGGCGCATGGCTTCGCCCAAAGTGGTGGTGTGATCAACGCCGTTAAGGTTTATTTGAAGGACGAGAACGTAAATGCCGTGCAGGTAGCCAACCTGACAAAGAAAAATGTGGCATTATTACGCGCTTACGCTAAAACCGGAAAGGCTCCCGCGCAGTTTATAGAAGTGATGGCTTGCGAGGGCGGTTGTGTGACCGGTCCTTGTACGCACGCCGATAAGACTGCCGGACAAAAGCAGCTTATTAAGGAGCTTACTAAATTCTAGACAAAATGATTAAAAAATTGGCTTTATTTGTCTCCTTGACGGGAGTTTTTCTATGTACCGCTTCTTGCGGACATAAAGAATTACTGTCGATGGGAGATTATTCCGTACAGGTATTTAATGATACCCGCGTACGTTTCGCTCCGGATGTATATCCCGCCGCTTTTAACGCTCCGGGACCGGACAGTATCTATCATTTGGTGAATGGCCGTATTATCTTGAAGAAGGTAACATTGCCGGAATATAAGCGAAACGTTTCCGTCAAACTCCGGGTTACGGTAGCTTCGAATGGAGATCGCTGGGATAAATCCGGCTCTTGTTTTGTATTGCCAAATGCCTCGGGCATTAATTTGTTGAATATCGCTAAAGGCGAGAAGGAGTTTCCTGCGGTGGATAGCGTGAAACTGGAGAAGATGATCGGTATCATCCACGGGACGGATTATCAACCTACCGTGGAATTGATGCGTTTCATGACTCCGTTCGGAGTAGGGCATTACAGTAGTCCCGAGGATAGCTTGACGAAACATCGTAAACCTGTGTATGTCGACCATTGGGAAGATAGCGTAAGCTGGGAGCAAGACATAACCGATTTGTATCCTCTTCTGGAAGGTGGCGCTTATGTTGGGATCTTTATCGATACATGGACACCGGAAGGATACGTCGCTAGCATGACGATCGATGTGGACGAGTCTGATCTGTCTTGCGACGCTTTGCCGAAGAAACATGTAGAGCCGTTGATGAATACGGTTTATTATATCGGGCAGGAATATCCGGATATATTCGCCCGGAAGGACGTGTCATTGGATTTTGATATTCCTCAAGGCGCACGTGATGTCCGTCTGAAATATATCGTTACGGGACATGGCGGTCATTCCGGTGGTGATGAGTTCGTGGAAAAACAGAATATTGTCTCTGTTGATGGAGTTCCAGTCTTGGATTTTGTTCCTTGGCGTACGGACTGCGCTTCTTTCCGTCGTTTTAATCCGGCTACCGGGGTTTGGTTGAGAAAGCGTCTGGCTGCCTATATCACCGAGAAGGGTTATTCGGAGAAAGAAGTAGAGGAACCCTTGGCGTCTTCGGATCTTTCCCGCTCTAATTGGTGTCCCGGATCGGACGTGATACCGGAAGAGGTGGAGCTGAAGGATATCCAACCCGGCCATCATACGCTGACGGTGAGTATTCCGGAAGCGGCAGAAGTGGATGGGAATAAGCTGAATCATTGGTTGGTCTCAGCCTATTTGGTCTGGGATGAGTAAATAATGTGACAATATGTTATGTACCAATGTGCCAATCATTCTCTCTTCAACTAATTGGCATATTGGCACATTAGCCAATTAAAAAATTATTGATATGGAAGACTTGTTACCTTTCGCCCTATTATGTTTCACTTCGTTTTTTACGTTGACCAATCCACTCGGTACGATGCCGGTTTTCTTGACCATGACCAATGGTATGAATGACCATGAGCGGAAAGCGATTGTCCGAAGGGCCACGATCGTGTCGTTCATCACCTTGATGGTTTTTACTTTCTCCGGTCAGTTCCTGTTTAAGTTCTTTGGTATCTCTTCGAACGGCTTTCGCATAGCTGGCGGCTTTATTATCTTCAAGATCGGGTTTGATATGCTTCAAGCACGCTACTCCAATGCGAAGTTGAAAGAGGAAGAGGTGAAAACCTATGCGGATGATATATCCATTACTCCTCTGGCGATCCCGATGTTGTGTGGTCCGGGAGCGATCGCCAACGCTATCATGCTTATGGATGACGCTTCGACATTCACCTTAAAGGGTACGTTGATCGGAATAATCGCATTGGTCTATTTTATCACATTCTTGATCTTGCAAGCTTCTACCCGGCTGGTACGTATATTGGGAGAGACTGGAAATAACGTGATGATGCGTTTGATGGGATTGATACTGATGGTGATCGCCGTGGAATGTTTCGTAAGCGGATTGAAGCCTATCTTGATCGATATCTTGCGTGAGGCGATGGGCTAACAAATTACCAGACCAGCTTCTTTCTGCGATGGGTGCTAAATATTGGAATAACCTTTTTTTATCCTCATCGCAATCGGAGATATTTGCTTTCCAGATAAGTCGCTCTGCTTGGAACGGGAGATACGATATGATATCATGGGTGTGTGTTGTTCCGTTTGAGATCGTGATCTTCTTGGATTTAGCATACAGGTTCATATCCTTCATTTTTTGCTGTCCTTCAGGTGTCGTATCATGAACTTCTTGTGTGAAATGAAGTCTGTTTATTTTTAACATGGCTAGGTGATCGATCAATTCTTTGAGATTATCCTTCGAGATGAGAGTGAAAGGTGTGTGTATTGCCACGGTCCGATTGCTGTATCGGGGGCCATCTAGTATGGTCATTCCCGGTACGTTCCATTGAATATTCTCTACCTGAGTTTGGTTGTTTATTGCTGGAGGAAGCAGAAAACGTAAGGTTTGCATTGCGTAAAAGAAACCTTTTTGTCCAGATGCTTTTATTAGAATACAAGAGGGGGCTATATTCAGTTTATAATGTTCGGTCGCTAGTTCTCTATCTGTGCGGAATATGATATTGGCTCGTTTGTCTTGTATTTTTATTTCCGGGGTGAATCCGGCGGAAAGCGTGAACAGATCGGTCAACTCCCGAGCGATCATAGCCTGTTTTTCATTTTCTACACTGATGAGAGTTGCCTTATTGAAGGTGAAATCACCTTTGTCTGATACACTTTGCAAGGGGAAAGGAATGATCTCCGGTTTTTCGTCCGGAAGGAAACATTTTACAAGTATCATAACCAAAATAATAAAATATATACCTGTTGTACGTAACATAAGAATAATTTTTAATGATATGCTTTTTTGTTTAATTTTTCACTTGCTGCAAATCTATGCTTTAAGGATATTTTCTTGGGTCCAAAATCGTCCGTGAAAATTCAAAAAACGTTTTTTTATACTCTGCAAGCCTTATATTTCGGACGATTTGGTATTTTTGCCGAACAATGGGTGATATACAACTATGCGAGTATTTTGGAGGTTTTTACAATTATATCTATTGCTGTTTTTTGTGTGTTTAGCGGAGTCTCTTTATGCAGCTCCTAAGTATTATTTTAAACAAATTTCTTTGGAAAACGGATTATCGCAGTCTTCCGTAAAATGTGTACTGGTAGATGAAAGAGGTGTTATGTGGATTGGTACCCGGTTTGGGTTGAATCGTTTCGATAGGGAAAAGATTACCGTTTATCAGGAGGAGAGAGAGAACCTGCATTCTCTTCCTTATAATGATATAGTTTTTTTGGAGGAAGATGCGGAAGGAAATATTTGGGTGGGGACTAGTCGCGGATTGGCATGTTTCGAACGTGATACCCAAAAATTTATGCGTCAGGAAATAGACGGTCAACCTTTGGTCGCTGCTTGTAGCCTCCTCATGCCGGAAGGAATCTATTTTTTAGGGAAGCAAGGTGTTTTTTGTTATTCCTATGCGGAAAAGAAAATGATCCGGTGTAAGTTCAAGGAAAGTCCGTTTGAATTTTCGCCTAATTATGTTTATTTGTATGACGAAAAAGAGAGGAAGGTCATACTGTCTTTTCTGGAAAAAGGGCTTTGGTGGTATTCGCTAGACACCGGAGATATGGAACGTGTGTCGTTTATCCCCAAAGGGAATATCCCCTCCATGTATATAGATTCATTCAAGAGAATATGGGTGGCTATCTATAATAAAGGTGTTTTTTGTTATGATCGAGAGGGGAGATTGCAGGAGCATTTGGAAACCCCGAAGAGATTGACTCATAATATCGTGCAAGATATGTGCGAGAAAGATGGCGAACTTTGGCTGGCGACGGACGGAGGTGGTATCAATATATATAATTACAAAAATAAGACCGTAAGAGCGATTATGCATCTTCCGGGCGATCGCCATTCGTTGCCGGTAAATTCTTTCGCCTGTCTGTATATCGATGATGAGGATAATGTTTGGGCGGGCAGTATCAGGGGAGGATTGATCGGCATCAAACCTGTTTTTATGACGACTTATCGGGATGCTCCTCCCGGGGCTTCTTACGGTTTGAGTTTTCAGTCGGTCACTTCCATGTATGAAGATCGTGATGGGAAAATCTGGGTAGGAACGGATGGGGGAGGTCTTGACTTGTTTGATCCGCAAAAAGAGACTTTCCGGAAATATCCTCAGACTGCGGGGATGAAGGTGGTGTCTATCATGCCGTATAGCGATTCGGAATTGTTGTTATCTTTGTTTGGTGTAGGGCTTTATCATTTTAATAAAAATACAGGAGAATGCCGGGAGTTTTTGTTAAATTGGGGGCATGTGCGAAAGGATTTATTCTTACGAGGTAATTCGATTCGTTTATTTCCTTTAGACGAGGACTGTTTTTGTCTTTTATCCGATAATCATTTGTCTGTGTATAATCGGCGGAAACAACAATTTGAGTCTTTACCGGAAGATCTGTTACCGCAAAGTTTGCTTGCACCCCGTTTCATACAAGGCGATTCTTGTTACATAAGTTCTTCTGCGGCTTTGTATGTGTTGGATATCCCGCATAAGCAACTACGTCCGTTATTTGTGAGGAATGAGGATATCGGTACGATACTTGCGGTAAAACAAGATAAAGATAACCGTTTTTGGTTGGGGACATCTTCCGGTCTATATGTTTATGACCGTCTCTCGGAAAGATTGGACACGGTTGATCAGGATCGTTTTATTGGGGTAACGTCTCTTGCGTTTGATCGTTCTGATCGCCTTTGGATAAGTACTCATGAAGGGTTGTATGCGTATGTACCGGATGAGAAGCGTGTAATCGTTTTTGGGGAATCTGACGGTGTCTTTACACGTGAGTTTCTTCCGGAACCTGCTTTTGAGGCTTCTTCCGGTAATATTTATATTTCTGGGGTGGAAGGGCTGGTTAGGATACGGCCCGACTATGACATTCATGAGGAAGAGGATTTTTCTGTAAGCATGATTAATTTGGCTTTAGATGGGGCTCCGATTCATCCCGATGGTATATCCGGGGAACAGGCTATTTCCATTCCGTGGGATTATGTTTCTTTTGGGTTAAGTGTTATCGTGAAAGAGAAAGATTTGATGCGGAAGAAATTATTCCGTTTTTACATCAAGGGAGACCGTGAGGAGTTGTTGGAGACTTCAAGCCATGCATTTACATTTCCGGCACTTTCTCCGGGCAACTATGAATTATGGGTTTCCTATAGCAAGAAGAATGGAGACTGGAGTGTTCCTTTGAGATTATTGACAGTAGATGTGGAGCCTCCTTTGTGGAGACGCGCTTGGTTCCTGATCGCGATGGGGATGATTGTGTTTGCGGCAATTGGAGGGATGATCTGGTCTGTCATGCGACGCAAAGAAAGGAAACTTGCTTGGGCCATGAAAGAACATGAACGAAAGTTTTATGAGGAAAAAGTCCGTTTCATGGTGAACATCAGCCATGAATTACGTACGCCGCTTACTTTGATCTATGCTCCGCTCAAACGTTTGCTGAAATCCGGAAAGGTGACGGATAAAGATGTATCCCGGCAATTGGATGGTTTGTTGTTGCAAACTTGCCGGATGCGGGAGATCGTCGATATGGTGCTCGATGCCCAGAAGTCTGATACGAACGGCGATGTTATGGATATTCGTTTTTACGATCTTAACGATTGGATACGATCGGTAACGGATGATTTTATCATGGAATTCGAAGCCCGTAGGATTTCTGTGCGGTTCCAGTTGGA
Source organism: Parabacteroides sp. AM17-47 (assembly GCF_003434625.1). Classification (NCBI taxonomy): domain Bacteria; kingdom Pseudomonadati; phylum Bacteroidota; class Bacteroidia; order Bacteroidales; family Tannerellaceae; genus Parabacteroides; species Parabacteroides sp. AM17-47. The sequence continues at coordinate 116,752 of NZ_QTLI01000015.1, read as the reverse complement.
TGCTTCAGTAGAGAAAGTACCCTTTGATACTTCCAAATGCCGTGTCGTTTTATCTAATTTATTGATAAATGCGATGAAATTCAGCGATCCGGATACCTCATTAGTCATTGGTACGGAGCGTATGGATAAGAATGTGCGGGTTTTCCTTGCGGACCAGGGGATCGGATTGAGACATGTGGATATAAACCGTCTTTTTACCTGTTTTTACCAAGGTGAACACGACCGTAAAGGGAGTGGGATCGGGTTGGCTTATGCCCGGAAACTTATAGAGTTGCATGGCGGAAGTATAGGTGCTTACAATAATGAGGATGGAGGTGCCACTTTCTATTTCGACCTTCCTTTCACGCAAGCGTTTGTTGCCGCGGAACCGGATAGCGTTATCGATTTAAGCGTGAAGGGCACTGACAAGCCGGAAACAGATGTGTGCGGGGTACAGGTAGATACGGAGCTTGCTAAATATACATTGTTGGTGGTTGAAGATGAGATAGAGCTGCGTAACTACTTACTCGGTGTCTTGCAGGCAGAGTTTAAGGAGGTTTTTGTAGCCGGAGACGGGGAAGAGGCTTGGGAAATCTTGGGTCAATGTCAGCCGGATATTGTAATCAGTGATGTCATGATGCCTCGGACTGATGGTTTTGAGCTGTGTTACCGAATCAAGAACGACGTAGCGGTTAGCCATATTCCTGTGGTTCTATTGACCGCTAGGGTGGATCAAGCAAGTTCGGTAGAGGGGTATAAATCAGGGGCGGATATCTATTTGGCGAAGCCGTTTGATATAGATTCCTTGTTGGTGATTCTACGGAATATATTGAGACAGCGAGACCTACTTCGTGTGCGTTATCGTGAGTCCGGTTGTCTATTCTCTCCAAAAGAGGATGCGACAAGCAATGCGGACGAACAATTCATGTGTAAATTGAATACGTTGCTTCGGGAGAACTTGAGTAATCCGGATTTGAATGTGCCTTTTATCGCCTCTGCGATGGCGATGAGTAGAACGACGCTTTATAGCAAGTTCAGTCATTTGTCGGATGTCTCGGTTGGTGATTATGTGATTCGGTTTCGTATGGTCGAGGCTTCTCGGTTGCTTTCATCTCATAAGGATATCAGTATTCAGGAAGTAGCGGACCGTGTCGGTTTTTCCAGCGCTCGTTATTTTAGTACGGCTTTTAAACAAAGCTATGGGGTCACTCCAACCGAATATCGTCGAAATAATTAAGTGTTAGTTGCAGACTATTCTTTTCATAAATTCAATCTTTTTAGCAAAATCTGATAGATATCTCCTATAAACAACTTTTTGGGTGAGTCATATGTTTTAAATAGCTCCTGAATGAGGACATTATGATAGATTTTCTATGATAATTATTATTGTCTACCTATTGACATTTCGGGTTGGCTAGTGTAAAATTGGCTTAAAAAAGTATGGCTACAATAAAAGTAAAGTTTCGTCCATCGACGGTGAGAGGCAAAGCGGGTGTTGTCTGTTACCAACTTTGTCACAGACAGGAGAATAGGCAAATAACTACCGATATGCGGATATTTCCTCATTGGTGGAATGGGGAGAAACGAGAGTTGGTTGTTACGCCTGACAATGAAAAAACTATTTTTTCTTATCAGAAACGAATAAATGCGGACTTAGCTGCGATCCGGAAAATCATTCGGGAATTAGATGCTGTAGGGAATGAATACACCTTGTCCGATGTGATCGGGAGATTTCGATCTCCAAAAACTGAAACCGGAATGTTGGACTATTTGAGAAAAGAGATTGGACTCCTTCATGATAGCGGTCAATTCAGTACTTCCCGTAATTATTTACGAACATTGAACAGCTTTTCCTCTTTTTTAGAGAATTGTGATATACCTCTCACCGCATTAGACTCCGATACGGCTTGCAAATATGAGAAATGGCTATGGGGAAGGAGAGTGAGTAAGAATAGTAGCTCATTTTATATGAGAATCTTGCGTGCCGCTTATAATAAAGCTGTACAAGAGCAACTTGTGGAGCAAGCTTTTCCTTTTCATGAGGTATATACCGGGATCGCCAAGACATCGAAACGTGCCGTTAGTGAAAAGACCATTTTGAAATTGCAGAGACTTGACCTGTCTTATTCATCGGCTTTGGCTCTCTCCCGGGATTTGTTTGTATTCAGCTATAGTACTCGAGGGATGGCGTTTGTGGATATGGCTTATTTGAAAAAAGAAAATATAGGTAAAGGGGTAATTACTTACTGTCGCCATAAGACCGGTCAAAACCTGACGTTGCGTATTGAACCTTGTATAGAGGCGATCTTGAGACGATATCTATCGGACTCTTCGAAAACTCCCTATGTATTTCCAATCATTACCGATGAAAATCCGGATCGGGCTTATTTGCAATACCAAACGGGATTGAATTACCATAATCAGAAATTAAAGCGATTGGGGAAGTTAATCGGTGAGACATTGCCTCTATCTTCATACACTCCCCGCCATAGTTGGGCTACCGCTGCACGCAATCATAATATCCCTGTTGCGGTTATCAGCGCAGGAATGGGACATACCTCCGAGAAAACAACTCTTATTTATTTGGACTCTTTGGATAACTCGTTGATAGACAATGCGAATAATGGGATTTTAAAAGATCTAAATTCTACTGTCTCTTGGTAAGAAATCTTAGAAATACGTCGCAAATGTAATTATAATCTGCAAAACAAAAAAATAAAGGGGGGATTTTTGGATATAAATTGTATCCTCTGTTGATGTAACTCGTTAACAAATAGCGTATATAAATACGTTAATTGTTTTCTTCTCTATTATTCTTTGTCTGGTCTGGAAAATGAGAGTGTATACTTTTTTCGACAACAACCTTATCTTTTTTCGAGTATCAAATTGAGTAAACCGAGTAAAAAAGTAGTTTATATATATATTATATATTTGATAATAAGATAAATAACTATTTGTACTGTTTCTTACCAAGAAACGGTAGAAATATAGGGTTAGGGTTTCCCATTCACTGTAGTCAGGAATGGTCCTCATTTCGGAATTTTATATAAAAATAGCCGGATTAACCTTGATTGCTGTATATCCTTTAATCAAAAAATAAGGAAATACAGGAATGGAAGGTATATCCTCTTTGTACATGAATAAAAACGGTATAATTCATTGAAAACAATAACACTTGACGGCAACCATTGGTTTGCGCTAAAAGTATTTTATAACAAAGTTTTTGAGATCGAGGAATCCCTCAAGAAGGATGATATCGATTGCTATTTCCCTTGTGAGTATGCGGTGGTCATGCGGAATGGAGTAAGAAAGATCATACGTAAACCAATTATCAGTTCAATCCTGTTCTTTCATTCTACGACATTGCGTGCGATGGAGATACAGAGGCAATTCACGGACAAGGTGATCCTGTATACAAGAGATAAGGAATTGAAAAAGGTGCCACTTATCATTCCGGACCGGGAGATGAATATTTTCATGTTGGTCACGTCATCCGGCGAGAAAGGAATGGAATATTTGGGGGCTGACAGTACCAAGTTTTGTCGGGGAGAACGTGTGAGAGTGATTGACGGGAAATTCAAGGGGGCGGAAGGATATATCTGCAGGATCAAGAAAAACAGCCGTTTGGTTGTCGCCATTCAGGGGGTCTGTGCCGTAGCGACCTCCTATATCCCACAAAGCTTTATTCAAAAAATATGAGAACGATAATAGAGACCGGTCTTTTTTTATCAGGTGGTTTTTTGATATCCATTTTACAGGGATTGATACTTATCCCCAATATCTTGTTGATCTCCTATAAGAAACGATTGTTTGATCAGCCCGACGAGCGTAAGGTGCATTCCATACCTGTTCCCCGCTTGGGAGGTATCTCTTTCTTCCCGGCGATACTCGTGTCGCTCTGTTTGATAATCGGTCTGTTCCATTGCGTTGGGATTCCGATAGCTCGTTTGCTAACCGATCGAAGTTTGTTGGAGTTACTGTTTTGGGTCAGTGGTTGTATGCTACTTTATCTCATTGGTGTGGCAGATGATCTGGTGGGTGTCGGTTATCGTTACAAATTTGTTGTTCAGGTTTTTACGGCGATCCTATTGGTGTTGCCGGGGGCATGGATTAACTCGTTAGGCGGTTTGTTCGGAATTTATATGCTTCCTTCGTGGGTGGGTATTCCTTTGACGGTTTTGATAGTCGTTTATATAACCAACGCTATTAACCTGATTGACGGTATAGACGGCTTGGCTTCCGGCTTGAGTTGTATCGCGCTTACCGTATTGGCGGCTATCTGTATATCTAACGGATCTTATTTTTATGCATTGTTGGCGTTAGCTACGTTAGGTATATTGATACCTTTCTGGTTCTATAACGTTTTTGGCAACGCTCAGCGTGGGCACAAACTTTTCATGGGGGATACAGGAAGCTTGACGATCGGTTATATCCTCAGCTTCTTGGTAATACAACTAAGTGTCGTACATTCAGATGGGGAGGTCCGGACAAACCCTTATATGGTTATAGCATTCTCGACGCTCTTGGTTCCTCTTCTTGATGTCTTCCGTGTGGTGTTGCATCGATTACGTAAAGGCAGGAATCCCTTCTTACCGGATAAGAATCACATCCATCATAAGTTGTTGCGGACTGGTATGCGTGTCCGTACGGTATTGGTGACGGTCCTGTTAATCTCCTTCTTTTTCATAGGGATGAATATCCTGCTGTCCCCGGTTTTAAATCTTACTTGGTTATTGGTACTAAATATGTTGTTGTGGGCATTGATACATCTTATCATCAACCGGTGTATCATCCTTTACAAGGAAAAAAGTAGCATCAATGAAATCAATTAATTTTATATCAATAAGAGTTCTCATTATTCGTAACCGTTATGGCTACAAATATGGCTACCATTACGGCTACGCTGGATATACGAAAGAGGAATAAATAGGATGTGGTTTTTCAAAAAGCAGACCAGTCTTGTGGGAAGCGGTATTTTGGAGGGATTTACTGATTACCATTCACATATATTACCCGGGGTGGATGATGGTATACAGACGTTGGGTGAATCTTTGGATACGTTGGATTGTTTGGAGAAACTAGGAGTTAAATCTATTTGGCTTACTCCCCATGTCATGGAAGACATTCCCAACACGAGCGAGAAATTGAGAGAACGTTTCCAGCTTCTTCTTCAATATTATTCCGGAGGTATAGCTCTCCATTTAGCTGCGGAATACATGTTGGATAACTTATTTGAGGAGCGACTGGCCTCGGAAGACTTGTTGCCGATTGGCAAGGCTCAAAAACATTTGCTAGTGGAGACTTCCTATTTTAATCCTCCGATGGGATTAAATAATATTCTGCTTCGGATCAAGGCAAAAGGCTATATACCTGTACTGGCGCATCCCGAACGATATACCTATATGAATGAGAAAGATTATTGGCGATTGAAAGGTATGAACGTGAGGTTCCAATTGAATCTCCTTTCCTTGATTGGTGCATATGGTCCGGAGGTTCGAGGTAAGGAGGAGTGGCTACTGAAAAACGGCTATTATCAACTCTGTGGAACTGATATTCATAGCCTTAAGCTTTGGAAAGAAAGTGTTATGAAGAAAAGAATATCGGGAAATGTCTCTCGAATGTTGCAAGGCATCATAGCGACACATTTCCCGGGATAGTTAATGGAACAAGTAACGATATTCATCGCACGAGAAGCAGGGACAAGCTTTCTTTACGCCGGGCAAGTCACGATGCCCCACGATAAGCGCATGAGGAAAGAGCGTGTGGAGTTTCCACAGGAGTTCCCTCAATTGCTCCTTCTGTTCCGGGGTACGGGTATCGGCGGTTTTGCCGCTTTCATCCAATCCGCCTTCATAACAAATACCTATGCTGCAACGATTGAGTCCACGGACATGGGCACCTACTTCCAGCAGTCGGCGATGCTGTGTCACGATTCCACTCCTGCGGATATAGAAATGATAGCCGATGGTACGGAATCCCCGTACCTTATGGTCACGGAGAAGCTGTTCCACCGTATAGTCACGGTCACTTTGGGTAGCGGAACAATGTATGACGATGAAGCGGACAGAGTCCGCCCCATTCATCATTAATCCGCTTTCCACTTGCGTCAGCAGGGTACGCTCGTTGAGCGTCTCTTCTCCGCCGACAATCATGGGAAATGTTTCTTGCGTCATTGTCACTAGAATTTAGAAGTGAGAAACACAGGAAGATACACCTAATGCCGTTAAGGCTGCGATAATAGCCTGTACGATAGCTTGGACTATTTTCTTCCAATCGATTTTACTTGATTTGCTCATGTCTGTTCAAATTTTGAGGTAAATAATGTATAGTTTATGAAAATCAGATCTCACCGGGGCTTTCGGAATCCCCTTCCTCGGGAGTTACGATAGGTACCCCACCCTTAAAGTCGATTCTCACCAAATTGGTTTTCTCGGGCAGGAGCGCATAACGGAACGTCCCGTTAAGGATCGTATACTCGGCGTTAAACGCCGGTCGGATACTTTTCACCAGCTTGGCTGTCACCTCCTTGGGTGTGCTTACGCTTTTCTCGGTGAGCAACTCGTTGTAGAAGATGCCCAATCCGTCCAGCTTGATCTTGTAACCAAGCGCCATGTGGGTTTGGCAGAAATAAGCGAGACGTTCGATGACCCCGATCACGTCGGCTGGTGTCAAGGCCGACTCTTGTGCGATCTGGGTAGCCACCTGCTTGGTAGTGATTGTACCATAATAATAAGCTTGAGCACTGTAAACAGTTTCTCCCTTACGAGGGCCAATGTTCAAATCGATTTTTCTAGCATAAAAAGGCTGTGCCATAATGTTAAAATTTTAATAGTGAATACTCTGTTATTTTTATCAATGTCATTGACTGATACAAAAGTAAGGAAGTCGAAAACCTCACTTTCCGATGCTTTCGGTTTCATTCCGGTTGTTTCGTTTAAGGCATTTCCGAAGTGAATAACTAATGGCTTGTCAAGTGAATAACTAACGGCTATACCTAGTGAATAACTAGCGGCTCGGGAAGTGAATAACTAATGGCTTCAGTCCCCGCTTACGGTTCACCGAGATACTGTACGATGCCTATTTGCCTAGGTGTAAACGTCTTGTTATAAGTCTTATAGTACGCTCCTTTCAATTCGGCGATCAGGTGGGGGTTATGCTTCATTAAGTTGCGGAGGTTTGCGATGGCAGATTCCTCGTTGACCGTATCCGGAAAATAGAGCCTCGCCAACTCCCTTTTGGAGTACGGGCGGATTCGGAAATTCGTGTTGTTCATATTAAAAAAGAGTTTTAGGTGAAAACTGTTCATTGCTTTTACATCCGGATGATATTGCGAAACTATATAGTTTGTGACAAAGCGTGGAATATCTGCAAAAAATATCTAAACACTTCAAAAACAATCAAGGGGTAATTCTCTCCATATAATATACAATGAATAAAGAAGAATATAAAAAATCACTTCACCGTCATTATCCCGAAGAACCGGACAATGTGTTGGAGTTGGCATGGCATTTCCACGGTATGGAGAAAGCGAAGAAATATATAAAATTGTTGGAGACATGTAATCATAATGCCGATTTAGCGATAAAAGCCATTCGGGCGATGTACGTGTCGTGTGACATAGATGCGGTCAAGGCCGTTAGTGAAAAATTTATTACGGTTTTACTGCCTTTCACTTGTATGGAAAAAACAGCCAAGCCCCATTCCGTGACCTTCCATGTGCGGAAAATGCTGGACGATTGTGATGTAAAGGCTGAGCGTAAAACAGAGGAAGCTCGGTTACGACAAGCCTGTCTTACCCGGCAGCGAGCCAATAGTCCTTCTCGAACTGCGGATGTAACCATACAGATCCGGTTCCAAACAGATAATGAGGATTTGATTCGTCAAATCATGCAGTTGGCTTCGGCAAGTAATGCTGTACTAGTTAAGGTTGAAGAGAGTGATTTGGAAATTGGAGGTAACTATTGCGAATCGACACAGGGTTGGGATGATGCCCAAAATATCTCCATGTCTCTTAATGATTATTATAATGTTTCCCAAGTTTTCGATCCCCCCGGAACTTTAAATTGGTTTCAACTGGAGGGTGCGGCAAAAGATATGCTGGTAACTATCGCCAATCTACGTTCTATCTTTGGAGAAGAAGATCCGGAGGTGGAATACATATCTATATATAAAGGTATAAGAAGTTTGTCACTGAGTCATGCACAAAGATTGGCTGAGTGTGAGATGAGTGGTTGGTAGTCAAATTAGGGCTCAATCATAGTATAATCAGTACAGTGAAGTTACAAGATAAGTAGACTTGGGATTATCTGACGTTTAATTTTTAACATAACACTAGATAGGTACTATAAAAGTGCCTATACATTGGTGTATACTCTAATTTGAGCACTAAACGAAAATGATAAATGTTCTTGTAAATGCCTATGCTGTCAATCCTTATTGGGGCAGCGAACAAGGAATGGGGTGGAATTGGGTTGTCAACATCGCCAGATACTGCAATGTGTATGTGATAACTGAGGGTGAATTTCGGGATAACATAGAGGAGGCTATGATGTCACTTTCTCAAAAGGATCATCTTCATTTTTATTACAATCCACTTCCCACTAAAGTGAGAAAGATGTGTTGGAACCAAGGTGACTGGAGGTTTTACTGGTATTATCGGAACTGGCAAAAACAAACGTTGAAAATAGCGAAACAAATTATAAAAAATAACCGAATAGATATTCTTCATCAACTGAATATGATTGGATTTCGTGAACCAGGTTATTTGTGGAAGATCAAAGAAGTTCCTTTTGTTTGGGGACCCATCGGAGGGATGGAATTGATGCCAATGGAATATCTGCTAGGAGTTCCAATGAAGCAGAGGTTGTTTAATTATCTTAAAAATATAATTAACCAATATCAATACTTATATTCGTCAAGGGTTCATGCAGCCATTCAAAAAGCGGATATATTAATTTCCGCTGTAAAAAGTGTCAGTGATATCCTATCGAATCACTATCAGAAAAACAGTTTACTAATCAATGAAACTGGAATTGACTCCAATTCTACTTTTCGGAGAAAAACAAGTAAATCTGACGAGCCTTTTAAAATTATATGGATAGGAAAATTTGACTTTCGCAAACAACTTCCAATAGCGATTAAATCAATAACAGCCATGAATCAGCGGAATGTGGAACTGCATATTTGTGGTACAGGGAACGATGATGCCGTGAATGAAATGAAACGTATGGCCGAAATTTGTGGAATAGCCTCGAAATGCCACTGGCATGGGAATGTGTCTCATGATAAAATTCTGAAGATGATGGCTTCATCTGATTTGATGTTTTTTACTTCAATCATGGAAGCTACATCCACGGTGGTGCTTGAAGCCATAACGGTAGGATTGCCGATACTGTGTTTTAACACTTGCGGTTTTGGTCCTATAGTAAAAGATTTTGCAGGTATTACAGTTGAATTATCTAATCCTTATAAATCAGTTCAAGATTTTGCTCATGAACTTTCACTATTATATCAAAACCGAGCTGTCTTGAATGACATATCAACCAGAATGTTAGAAAAGAGACAAGAGCTAACATGGGAAGCAAAAGCAAAAAAGTTAGTAAGGCATTATGAGGAAATATTAAAAAAATAATTTCTTCTGACTGATTAAGTTTACTTATTGATTGTACAATAAACCTATTCATTATGTTATTATGAATACATTCTTTAATATCCACTACGAGTTTGACAAACAACGGGTTCATACTTCTATAGCACGGCAGCTGGAAAAATTAGGTTCTGACTATATCTGTGTAGTAGATGGTGTAGTGTTGGGCACAGCGAACAGGAAGTCTGACTATCTGAGAACAGTCAATGGTGGGATGTTCTCCATTTGTGACAGCAGTTACGTCCCGTTGTATATCCATTGGATTTACGGAAAGCGTTATGAGCAATATTGCGGAAGCCAAATCTTTATGGACATCATTCATAGCAGGAAGTACAGGATGATCTTCTTGGGAACATCACGAGCCATATTGAGAGGGTTGCAGAGCAATTTGTCAAAAGAAAACCCGGATGTGGCTGATATGACCTTCTTGGAACTTCCTTATATGTCGGTAGAGGAATTTGATTATGCCAACATAGCCAAAGAAATAGAAACTGACGAGGCTGATATTATTTGGATAGCTTTGGGAGCTCCTAAACAAGAATATTTTATGGATAGATTAAAGCCCCATTTGAAACGAGGGGTCATGATTGCGGTTGGGGCTGTTTTTAAATTCTATAGTGGCGTGGAAGCAAGGCGTGCTCCAAAGTGGATCATCAAATGGCACTTGGAGTTCGTGTACAGAATATTCAGAGAACCCAAGAAGCAATTGAAGCGGTGTGGAATGATTCTATTTACTCTGCCAGAATTGCTACTAAGGGAAATCGAACGAAAACGAAAAACGGGAGTATATAATAACAACTGTTTCTTCAGAGAAAACGATAATGAAACTAACGAAAAGGAATGATAATCCTTAACCCAATTGATTTTATGAAAGTATTTTACCGGAAATTAGACAAGTACCTGCTTGTATTGACATTCTTGTGCTTTTTAGCTTCTTGTTCTTCAAGTAAAAGAATAGCCTATTTTCAAGATTTGAAACCCGGAGAGAGTGAACTTTTCACTTCACTCTCTCCCCACTATATCAAAGTGCTCCCCGGCGATAAGATAACGATTCTGATAAACAGCAGGGAACCTCAGTTGGCTGAATTATTCAATTTGGCAATCACGGCTAAAGCTATTGGCACGACAAGTAATAATTCCGGTATTCTTTCATATACGGTTGATTTGGAGGGGTATATAGAATTTCCGGTATTGGGGGCAATAAATGTAAACGGAAAAACAAGGAAAGAAATCGCCTCATTGATAAAAGAGGAGTTGATTTCCCGCGAATTGTTAAAAGACCCTGTGGTAACAGTCGAGTTCGCCAATCTTTGCATCTCGGTTCTGGGTGAAGTGAAAACGCCGGGGCGCTATAGCATAGACCGGGACAAGGTCACACTGCTTGATGCTATCGGTATGGCCGGAGACTTGACCATCTATGGCAAACGGGACAAAGTATTTGTATTACGAGAGAATGGCGGCACACGGTATTCTTATAGCGTAAATTTATGTTCCGCAGAGGATCTGTTTTCATCCCCAGCTTACTATTTGCAACAGAATGACATTGTTTATGTGGAACCGGGTAATGTCCGTGCCAATCAATCCACGGTCAATGGCAATACGATTCGGAGTACATCTTTCTGGATTTCTGTGACCTCACTTATTGCCTCATTAATATCAATCTTTTTATAATTCGTATTTTATGGAAATTCCTAAAGAAGATAGAATAGACTTTATTAGAATAAAAGATTTTATTTCTCTTTGTATCTTAAATTGGAAATGGTTTGTGGTTTCCATATTGTTGATTACTAGTATGGGAGTAGTATATGTACTAAGATCCCCATCTGTTTTTAGTCGTACCATGACGATACAAATTCAAAGTGACATGCAAGGCAAATCGCTTCCCTCGAATTTCGAATCTTTTGAAGATTTAGGTATCATCCAGCCTAAATCGAATGTCTTGGACGAAATAGTTGCCCTGCAATCTCCTTCCATTATGACCGAAGTTGTGAAGCGGTTGAATCTATACATTCATTATGCCATTCCGGGAAGGTTTCATGGTAAGGAACTATATGGTCCTTTCTTACCCGTCTTGGTATCCATGCCCGATTGGCAGGGTAACGAGTCCGGAGAGTTTACTATGCACCTCCAAGGCAACAAAGTTAAGTTATCAGATTTTATCTGGAAAGGGGATGCGATTTCACTTCCTTCCGACATCAGTGCCACTCTTTCTGATACGATAGCATCTCCATTGGGACGATTGCTCATTGAGCCTACGCCCATATATACGGCCGATAACGAATATGTCCTGCATGTTACGATAGATCCCCTGTTATCTACGATAAGAAATTTCAACAACAAACTTACCGTCACGCAGTACAATGAAAAAAGCTCTATTGTGGAATTGATTTTCAAAGATACCAGCATATCTAGAATAGAAGAAATACTCAACATGTTAGTAGCTGTTTATAACGAGAATTGGATGAAAGACAAAAATCAGATAATGGTGGCCACCTCCATGTTTATCAACGAGCGTATTAATATAATAGAACGTGAGTTGGGAAGCGTGGATGAAAACATATCTTCTTATAAAAGTGAGAACTTGCTTCCGGATGTACAGGCAGCTTCTGACTTATACATATCACAGAACAGTGCTGCTGACGCACAACTCTTATCGTTGAACAACCAATTATATATGACTCGCTATGTTCGGAATTATCTGTTGGACAATGCCAACAAGGAGAAATTGTTACCTGTCAACTCCGGCATTGAGAATATGAGTATCGAAAATCAAATATCGGAATATAATGGGAAATTACTGCAACGTAATGGATTGATGGCCAATAGTAGCACAGTGAATCCGCTGGTTATGGATATGGACGAAGTTCTGGCTGAATTACGTAAAGCCATCATCGCTTCCATAGATAACCAATACCACAAACTTGAGATGCAGATAGGAAGCCTTCAAAAAGACAAAAGTCAGGTTACGGCACATCTTGCGGCAAATCCAAGCCAAGCTAAGTTCCTGCTATCTATTGAACGGCAACAGAAAGTGAAGGAATCTCTCTACCTGTTTTTACTTCAAAAGCGGGAGGAAAACGAACTGGCACAGGCATTCATCACCAACAATACACGTGTCATAACACCTCCTTATGGAAATGATATTCCTGTAGAGCCACAAAAGAGAAAAATTGTTCTGTTCGCATTTGTCCTCTCTTTATTGATACCAGCAACCATTCTTCTCATCAAGAAGAGTTTAGATACGAAAGTACGTGATAAAAAGGATGTGGTGGAACTTTCCTTACCGTTCCTCGGAGAAATTCCGCAGTGGAATTCCAAAAAGAGAAGAAAAAATTACTTTCACGGAAAGAAAACAGATTGGGACTCTCCAGCCATACTTGTTGAGAATGGAAAACGCGACATCATGAATGAGGCTTTCCGTGTATTGCGGACTAATCTGGAATTTATTGTGAATAAGGAACAAAAATCAAGAATAATTATACTGACTTCTTTCGTTCAAGGTTCTGGAAAAACATTTCTTACAATAAATACCGCAATTAGTCTGGCTGTCAAAGGAAGTAAAGTCTTGATTATTGATGGCGATTTGCGTAGGAATGCCGTATCCAAGTTTATTCACTTTCACAAAAAAGGGTTGAGTGATTATCTGGCTGGTGAATTCAATGACATCGAGAAACTTTTCATTTCGAAAATAGAACTGGATGCTGACTCAGAATACACTGATGAGAATGGGAAACGGTTTTTGTCCGATAATCTACATGTCCTTCCGGTAGGTACCATTCCGCCGAACCCGACCGAATTACTTCTCAACGCCCGTTTTGGACAACTGCTGGCGGAGGTGCGTACTCGGTACGATTATATTTTCATTGATTGTCCCCCTGTCAACATCATGGCGGATTCTCAGATCATTGGACAATATGCCGACTACACTATTTTTATAGTTCGGGCAGGTTTTCTGGATCGCGCCATGTTGCCGGAACTGGAAAAAATCTATCGTAAAAATACATATAAAAACATGTCGCTTGTTCTTAACGGGACTGACATGGGGGGTGGACACTATGGTTATAAATATGGATATCATTCTTATAATTACTATACAGATGAGAATTGATTATTGCATACCATAGCGCTTTGTAGATGAGGTTCGTTGCAATGACTGGCAATACGATCAGATAAAGGTTTTGAATATATAACAGGAAAGTAATAGATACTATGTCGACAACGGTCGCACGTGTAATTAGGAATACCGGTTATCTGTATGTTAGGATGGGCATCACTATGTTCATCTCTTTGTACACCACCCGTATCATTCTTCAGGCGTTGGGGGCTTCGGATTTTGGCGTATTTAATATCGTTGGGGGCACCATTGCGATGTTGGGATTCCTAAATATATCCATGGCAAGTGCCACACAACGCTTTATGTCCTACACCGAAGGTTCCGGAAACTATGAGAAGAAAACGGTAATATTCAATGTTAGTATCCTGTTACATTTCATTGTGGCAATTGTTGCGGGAATAGCATTGATAATCAATGGATATATTTTTTTTAACGGGATTCTGAACATACCCATGGAAAGAGCTCATGCCGCCCAAATAGTTTATGGGGGATTAGTGGCTAGTACGATGTTTACGGTCATGACTGTTCCATACGATGCGGTACTTAATTCCCGTGAGAATATGCGCTATTATGCTTTTGTAGGTATTCTGGAATCTGTCTTAAAACTGTTTGTGGCATTTGCCTGTGTATATGCATCGCATGACAGGCTGATAGTTTATGGGGTATTGATGGCATGTATTCCGTTTATCACTCTTTCTATCATGCTATTATATTGCCATAAACATTATGCTGAATGTACCTTGTCCATACAACATTATTTCGATCGGGATACGATGAAAGAAATGGCAAGTTTTTTCGGATGGAATCTGTTGAATACAATGATTGTAATCATTAGTATACAGGGACAAAGCGTTCTTTTGAACCACTTTTTTGGAACGCTTCTGAATGCGGCACAGGGTATCACGACTCAACTGAACGGGCAGCTACAAGCTTTATCATCGGGTATGACTAAAGCTTTGAATCCGGTAATTGGAAAGAGTGCAGGTGCCCATGATGGGAATCTGTTTTTGAAATCTGTAATTTATGGATCCAAATTCTCATCTGCACTATTTTCGATAATTGCGATTCCTGTATTTCTGGAGGCACCCTACATCTTAAAAATATGGCTAAAAGAAGTTCCAGAGTGGACTGTGGTGTTTATCCGTTTTCAGTTGTTGAAGACCTTTGTCGACATTTTGTGTGTAACCGTTCCAAGGGCAATAGAAGCCACTGGTCGTATCAGGCGTTTTAAGATATTAAGCAGTTTTACCAATATCATTCAGCTACCTCTTATATATATAGTTTTCCATATGGGTTTTCAACCTTATTTCATGTATATAATCGCATTGCTTTTTGGTGCGATAATGACTTATTCCATAGCTTTGTATTGCGCAAGAACTGATTGTAACATACCGGCTCGCTATTTTATCCTTAAAGCGATACTACCTGTATCCGCATCCGTCCTGCTCACATTGGTCATTGCATATCCGTGTATGATGGCGATTGCTGTAAATTCCATATCTTCCTTGGTCTTCTCGGTGACATTGACCATGTTAATATTTGCAGTCTCATTCTATTGCATCTGCTGCCAAAAGGAAGAAAGGAGAATCTTGTATAGCCTATTTATTTTGATAAAGACAAATAAAAAGGAATCATGAACTATTGGGAGGTATCATTGATGGACTGTCAGATAAAAATAACCGACAATAAAGCAGTTTGGAAAATTCAGGCAGCATTGGCTCTGATTTTTTTGCTTAACCCTTTTTTGGGGGTACTGTCAACATTGTTTTTTGTTTTTGTTTCAAAAGAAAAATCAATGGCATTCTACTTGGTCATTATTCTTACCTTGTTCATGTGGTGTTTGCAGTCTACACGGTCATTCCATTTAGGAGAGCCGAGTGACTGGGCGGGGAACTATTATTATAATTTTCATAATGCGGCAATAACCGACACACTCACTTATCTTTTTTTCACGACAAAGGAATATGCCTGGCAGGCATTTAATCTGATAGGCTATTATCTGTTTGACGGAGATTTCCTTTCTTATGCGAATTTCATTGTTGCTTTGACCTATATGTTCACATTTGCTGCCATTTATAAATTTTGGAACTATATTCAAGCTGACCCCCGTTTCCTTGTTGCTTCTTTGTGCCTATTTGCTTTTGTGACAGAAGTGAATGGCATCTGCAATAATTTGCTGCGCCAGCAGTTCGCCATGTCAATGATGCTGTATGCCATTATTGAAAGATGCACCAACGGACGTATTCTTTATCCTTTGCTGGTTATCTCTTTTTTCACGCATACTATGACAGGTTTTTTTATTCCATTCTTGTTTATTCGTTTAGGAAAGAAAGCTTCTTTTCGCTTTTACATCTACATCGTCTTGGGATTTGGATTACTTTACATCCTGTTTACCAACCTGTCCATATTTTCCTCCAGTAGCTTTTATGCATTCCAGCGGTTAGCTACCGCTTCAAATGCATATGCATTGAAAGATATTATACAGCCTTCGGCGGTATATCCGTTCTTGGCGGTTACGGTTATTCTTTATGTCAAAGCGTTTTTCTTTGATAGCGAACGGCGAAAGTGCGAACTTTATATTAACAACTTGTTCTTGATTTTGATTTCCATGTGCCTGCTCATGACCTCGATGCCGCTCATGCAGACCCGTTATTTCATCATCCGTTTCTTTTTCATGCCGTTAGTGGTTCCCTATTTCTTTACGGCAAAGGGGAGTTTATGTGACTATTATTTGATAACTGTTCCGCTGTGCTTTGCTTTCCGCTTTTTCAGCACACCATCTATTTGGTTGGCTTCTTCTAACGACATCGTGTATAGAAGTATTTTCGATTACCTGTGACAGATAAATAAACTCATGTACTTATATTGCATTTGTTATATTGCATTGGTGATTCTTGCGGGATTAACTGTTTTCAGACATCGGTGGAATGGAACACAGATATTGTTCAGTCCGTTCAATGTAGACCGAACCCTTTCCCTGCGGGGCATATTGGTTTTGTTAATCGTTTTGCATCATTTGTCCGGTGTCACTTCTTTTCCGGGCTTATCGCCGTCTTTTCGTATGCTTGTCAGTCAGTTTACCTTTTTCGGAGGAGGGGCCGTATCCATGTTCTTTTTCATAAGCGGATATGGTTTGATGGCTTCTTTACATAAGAAAGGGAAAATTTACTTGGACTCATTCTATAAAAAAAGGTTTTTGAAACTGTTACCGCCTTTACTCATTGCGACCTGTATTTTTATCTGTATAAGGATGTGTTTTGAACATCTGTCTGCATGGAATATTTGCTACGAAATGACTTTAGGCAACCCTCCTTTGCCCAATTCATGGTATATGTATGCACTTTTCATTTTATACATCTTTTTTCATGCCGTTTTTTCCATATGCGGAGTGCAAGGTAGAAAAGCGTTGAATTGGATGTGGATTGGCTCTTTTGCCTATATCGCTTGCATTTTATTGTTGGGCTGGGGTTATTGGTGGTATACGTCCGTCTTGTCCTTTAATATTGGTATAGAATATGCCTGTATGAGCCAGGGTGTTCAATCGTTTGTGCGGAAAAAACTGATCTCATTTTTTGTTGGATCAATATTGTTTTTGTTGGTTTTTATATTCATTTATCTCAGATTTGTCTCTGATGGAATGAAAATCGCTTCTCTCATCGCATTAAACGTCACATTGCCCATAGTGATGGTATGGGTGATTCAGGTATTAGGAATTGTAAACTTGACTAGTCTTAAATTTTTAGGAGGAATTTCCTATGAATTATATCTTGTACATGGTATTTTTATTTATTTATCGAAAAACTATTATTCTTATGGAGGTACATTGATAATAGTATGTTATACACTATCCATAGTAACGGCATTCATGCTAAATCGCGGATCGAAGTATATTAATAACAAAATTATAAAAGTAATATGATTTCTATTGTCATTCCTTTGTACAACAAAGCGCATACGATTGTGCATACTTTGAATGCGGTTTTCAAACAGGAGTATCAGGATTTTGAAGTCATTATAGTCGATGACGGATCGACTGACAATGGAGTGGGGATAATCCAGCAACATTTTCACGACAACCGGATACGGATATTTCATCAAGAAAATCAAGGCGTAAGTGTCGCTCGGAATAGGGGGGTAGAAGAAGCTCGCTGTGAATATGTAGCCTTGCTTGATGGCGATGACGAATGGCATCCCGATTATCTGAAAATCATGACCAAACATATTCAAAACAACCCCCGATGCGGATTGTTTCTATGTGCATTTATCGCTCAAGGTGCTTCTCGCTCTATTTATTGTATACCAAAAGGATTTGAGAATTATCAAGGAGAAATTAATCTGTTTCATAATGTTTCTCTGTTTGGGCAGACAAGCGGAACTGTCTTAAAGAAAAGCGTATTTAATCGGACGCATAGGTATATTCCACACATGATTTATCACGAAGATTATCTTCTTATACAAGCTGTTGCTTTGATAGCGCCAGTTTTTTATTGTGGTATTCCTTTAAATAAGTATAGGGGGGATGTGCCAGGTCAAACGACTCAAAACCCCAATACGCCTCAAGCTGAAGAATCCAAATTGATGTATTACAATATCGGTATGGAAGATAGCTTGCGGGTAAGTGAAAAAGGGAATGAATCTTTGAATATTTATCTTAGGTATTTTTTGTTTCATGACTTTAAAAGGAGACTTTCTCTTAAAGATAACGAAGCGTTGCTCCGTTTTATACAACGTCTTTCCTTTGATGTCAAAAAGTTGTTTTATCCTTTTGAGCTCAGCTTGATAGCGCATTATCCAAGAGTCGCTATTCTTTACATAAACCTGACGAAAGTTCGCTGGAGGTTAAGAAGGTATCCTACATGGGGTGATAAATGTGATTTGAATAAAATTAATCCACAATATTTAAATTGGTAAACAAATGACGTACATAGAAACAGTGCTATGGAGGAGCTTGCGTAAAATTTATGGCAAGATGACTGGATTTCAGAAATCAGCCGTCATAGTTGAAGAAACCGATCCTCTGAAAGCTTCGGATGCAATCTATACTTTACTTGATTCCAAGAGGCCTTGCATGATTGCACGCTTCGGAGCTACGGAAATGGCTTGCATTCTCAATTACTTAAGCATTCGCCAAGGAAAACCTCTTCTAAAAAAATATCTGAGAGGTGATGTCTCTGATTGGTGGTGGAACAAGAACGTCATGAACCAAATGCAAAATTGGAGTGGATTCTTCCCTCCTGACATTGAGCATCTTTCCCGGTTTTGCGAAATGATGCTTCAAGACGCTTCTTTGCTGGATATATGTGGGTCTTTTGAGACCGTACAGAGAGGATTACATATTCTCCGACCTTATATGTGCAATCCATTATTTATACCCTTATCTTTCTTTGATCCATTCGTAACATCTCGAGCTTGGTCAAGAGTATTGAAAGGGAAGAAGGTTGTTGTGATTCATCCGTTTGCCGAACTGATCGAAGCGCAATACGCCCGTCGTTCTGATTTGTTTGACAATAAAGATGTTTTGCCGGACTTTGAGCTAAGGACAGTAAAGGCTGTACAAAGTCTGGGTGGCGACAACCAAGGTTTCAAAGATTGGTTTGACGCACTGGAATGGATGAAGCGGGAAATAGGAAAAGCGGATTTTGATATCTGTCTGATAGGATGCGGAGCTTATGGATTTCCTTTGGCTGCACATGTGAAAAAAATAGGCAAACAAGCCGTTCATTTTGGCGGTGGCTTGCAATTGATGTTTGGTATCAAGGGTATTCGTTGGAAAAATCCACAAATTGCACTTGATGTGGGGCTTCCAGAAGATTGCTATTTGAAATATTTTTCTAATCCTGCATGGGTTAGTCCAGACGCATATCGTACGGTACATAGCGATAAAGTAGAAAACAATTGTTATTGGTGATTTATGTATGCTTTACTTCGATTAATCATGAAGACATACAGAAAATATCATTTTCATGTATGGAAGACATTGGTTGTAAACTTTAAGTTGCTTCCTTTCAAGCAAGCTATTCATTTGCCGATTGTCATTTATGGGAAAACGCAATTAATCATAAGTAATTCTTCGGTAAAGCTTCTCTGTTCTCCTCGTTTTGGAATAGTCAAGTTTGCCAAGAATCATGAATATTTTTATCCAACCCCAGCTCCCTCATTATTGTTTATGATAAATGGTACGATGGTACTAGAAGGTGACGTTCAATTCTCTTCAGGCTGTACTTTGCGCATCAATGATGGAATATTGCAACTGGGAGAAAATGTCTGTTTTTCAGGTGGATGTAAAATCTTATGTAACAATCGGATATTTATTCGAGCGTATAGCCAGTTCGCTTTCGATTGTGTTTGTTGTGATACGAACTTTCATTATATACTTCAGAAAGACGGCTTGGTAAAGGATTGTGTGGGAATTATCGAAGTGGGGAATAGGAACTGGATTGGAAATTCTACTACCCTTATGCGGGGTACTCAACTTCCCGACAATACCATTGTGGCAAGTAGGAGTTTTGTGAATAAGAGTTTTTTAGGTTACCATGATGATGGAATACTTATAGCAGGTAGTCCTGGTAAAGTGGTTCGATTAGGGGATCAGCGTGTTTTTTCCGCACAGAAAGAGATGGAAATCAGAGCTTTCTTCAAAAAAAGTAAGATGACTGAAATGTGGTTAGCTGAATCAGATTTTTTCTTTTATGAATGATGAAATGAAGCTGTAGTATATTTATTGAATAATTGTTGATCCACAAAGTAACTAAAAAGTTGTAATTCTATAAGCGATGAAAATATTGCATGTTTTATACGAATTGAAATTTTCTGGGGCTGAGATCATGTATGTTGATGCAGCCGATGAATTTAGAAGCCTTGGGTGTGAATTGTATGTTATAAATTCGGCAGAAAGGTTGGGTAAATATGCCGACATGTTTAAAGATGCAGGTTACAAAGTATATCATCTACCTTGTCCGAGTGGATTGATTACCAGATGGAGTTATTGCCAACAAATAGTCCGGTTGGTGAAAAAAGAAGGAATAGATGTCATTCATACCCATGCATCGAATATGAAATGGGATATGGCTTTGGTTGCATGTCTGGCGGGAATACGTTCTGTCTACACTTTTCATAGTTGCTTTAAGTCCAGACCTATTTCATACCTTTACCATATATGGTTAAGATGGAGTGCAAAGAATTTGTTGAGTTGTAAATTCCAAACGATATCAGATAGTGTGTACGATAATGAACGTTTATATTATCATAATGACACGATAAAAATCTATAATTGGTTTGGGAATAAACGATTCTTTCCGGCTGATAAGGCAGAGAAGCAAGCTGTTAGAAAAGAACTTGGCATCTCAAAAGATAGTTTTGTTATAATTTCCGTAGGAGGTTGTAGTGTTAATAAACGGCATCATGACATTATCAAAGCACTTCCCGATTTGCTAAAAGAAAAAAATAATCTAATGTATCTTCACCTTGGACAAGGAGATACTACCGAAGAAGAAAAAACTTTGGCAAGAAAACTTGGAGTTGAGAACAAAATTCGTTTTATGGGAAATCAAAAAGAGGTGAGAAAATTCCTTATTGTTTCTGATGTATATCTTATGACTTCACACTATGAAGGCATCTCCTTAACTACTATAGAAGCCTTGGCTTGCAAAATTCCGGCAATATTATATGATGTTCCCGGATTGCGGGATTTCAATAAAGAACAGTTGTGCTCTTTATTGATACCAGAGCAATCGACTGAGATCGTAAAAGCAATCAAAAAGCTAAGGACAAACAGTGGTGAAAAGGAAATGATAATCAAGAACGGATATGAAATGGTTATGAGAAAGTTTTTTCTGCCAACAAACGTAAGGCAAATATTCAAGTTATATCAAGGATCTTAAAATGGAACAGATAGAGGCAAACATAGCCGTATTACTGACAGTTCATGACAGGAAGAATAAAACATTGAGATGTTTGGAAAATCTTTATAAACAAGTATTGCCAAATTATTTGCGCCTCGATATTTATCTAACCGATGACGGTTGTACGGACGGAACACCGGAAGCGATTAAAAGGCAATTCCCGAAAGTTCATATTATCAAAGGTGATGGTAACTTATTTTGGAACAGAGGAATGTATAGGGCATGGGAAGAAGCTGCCAAACAAGATTATAATTTTTATCTATGGTTGAATGATGATAGCTATTTATTTGACGGTGCGTTGTTTACTTTGTTAGATAATTCTGCAAAATGCAATCATCAGGCCGTAATAGTAGCACCAATGAGGTTAAGGGAAAAAGGCGTTACTACGTATAGCGGATATGATGGTTCGCAAAAAATAACTCCTAATGGAAAGTTGCAGGAATGTGAAAAGTTTAATGGAAATTGCGTTTTGATACCACAATGTGTTTTTAAAAAGGTTGGCAATCTTGATTGGACTTATCGTCATGCCATTGGAGATATTGATTATGGATATAGGGTACGGAAAGCCGGCTTTAAGAATTATGTTGCTACTGGATATCTAGGCATTTGCGAGAGCAATCCAAAGTTGCCTGCATGGGCAAGAAAAGAGATCCCGTTCATTAGGCGGATAAAAAATCTTTATTCCCCCTTAGGGTATGCAGAACCGATACCTTTTTTCCTTTTTGAAAAAAGGCACATCGGATTTGTGACAGCCGTCAAGCATTTTATTACAATTCATATAAGAGTTTTATTTCCGCAATTATGGAAACAATAAATAAATCCATGTTTGTTTTTCAAACAGATTCGGATATTGTACGTAATGTGTATGATAGCCAACACAACTATCTGATTGAGTATAATGAACAATGTAAGGATAAAACGTATTGTGCTGTCTATTTTTGCAGCAATGATCTATATTATCCAAACGTTGAAGATATTTTCAGGAAAAGGATTGTAGAGAAAAACTTCTTTGAATGGTATAATTTAAGGATAGAAAAAGCGTATAAACATATTTTTGTTCGTGATGTATTCAAGCAGTGGTATTTGTCCGGTATCAACCAAAGCATTGATTCTCCGGAAAGACTAATCGAATTTCTGAAAAATGAAACCGATGGATACCGTACTATCATGTCTGGCAGTTCAGCAGGTGGTTATGCGGCCATTTTGTATGGTTCCATCCTCAAAGTCGAAAGGGTATTTGCTTTCAATCCTCAAGTAGAATTGACATCCCTATTAACAAAGAGTAATGAAAAGACAAATCCGCTAATCTTTAGATTAAAGGATGGTCCTTATAGGAAGTATTTTGATATTGTCCCATTTATTATGCCTATGATGAATATTTATTATTTCTTTTCCAATCAATCCAGATGGGACATCGAGCAGCGGTCATATTTGGGAGACACAAAGGGAATCCATTTACTGCCATTTAGATCAACACATCATGGTATCCCTTTCTTGAAAGTGGCTCTTCCTGTCATATTAAATATGGAAGATATACAATTAAAGAAGTTTGAGAACAAAATTCAGCATCCGCTTATATTCACGATGAGACTTGTGGGATTGAGAAAAACAATCATAGGATTCTTTTCACAGGTATATGCGACATGCAGGAAAAGACGTTAAAAGATAGTTATGAATATAGCAATTGTTGGTACAGGTTATGTCGGATTGGTTTCTGGCACCTGCTTTGCGGAAATGGGTGTTCATGTCACTTGCGTGGACGTGAATCGAGAAAAAATAGAAAACTTACAGAACGGTCGGATTCCTATTTACGAACCCGGATTGGATGAAATGGTGATGCGCAATTTTCGTGAAGGAAGGTTGAGCTTTACGACCCATCTAACGTCTGTCTTGAATGATGTGGACATTGTGTTCTGTGCCGTGGGGACACCTCCCGATGAAGACGGAAGTGCCGATTTACGATATGTATTGGCAGTGGCAAAACAATTTGGTGAGAATATTCAGAAATATACCCTGCTTGTCACCAAATCAACAGTTCCTATAGGGACTGCCCAAAAAGTGAAGGCTGTTATTCAGGCAGAGCTTGATAAACGATGTGTGAATGTTCCCTTTGATGTAGCTTCCAATCCTGAATTTCTAAAAGAAGGAGCAGCCATCAAAGATTTCATGTCGCCAGACAGGGTTGTGGTAGGAGTGGAATCGAAAAGAGCCAAGGAGTTGATGGGTAAACTTTACCGTCCTTTCCTGCTGAACAATTTCCGGGTAATATTTACCGATATACCCAGTGCGGAAATGATAAAATACGCAGCAAACTCTATGCTGGCTACCCGTATCAGCTTCATGAACGATATTGCCAATTTATGCGAATTGGTGGGAGCTGATGTGAATATGGTGCGAAAGGGAATAGGTTCGGACAGCCGTATCGGAAGCAAGTTCCTTTACCCGGGTTGCGGTTATGGCGGTTCGTGTTTCCCGAAGGATGTTAAAGCTTTGATAAAGACCGCAGAGAAGCATGGATATGAAATGAAGGTGCTAAATGCGGTGGAGTCTGTGAATGAAAAGCAAAAGAGTGTACTTTTCAATAAATTGTTCAAGCATTATAAAGGGGCTTTGCAAGGGAAAAAGATTGCTGTTTGGGGACTTGCCTTCAAACCGGAAACAGACGATATGCGTGAGGCGACTTCATTGGTCACTATTGATCGGTTGCTGAGGGAAGGATGCAAAGTACGGGTGTATGATCCTGTGGCAATGGAGGAATGCCGTCGTCGTATGGGCGGGGGTGTGGAATATGCCGCAGACATGTATGATACTGTCTTGGAAGTGGATGCTTTATTGATACAGACTGAGTGGAAACAGTTCCGGCTACCCAATTGGAGCCTATTACTGAAATTGATGAACAATCCGGTCATCATTGATGGGCGGAACATTTATGACGCAGAAGAACTTCAACATTTGGGCTTTGATTATTACTGTATAGGAAGATGAATAAGTTGAAAGCATTAGTCTTTTACCAGTACCTACCTCCATGGAGGATTGATGTGTTTAATGAGATGGGTAAATATTATGACATGACCATCGCATTTACGGATGCTGACAGTGAGGGATTCACCTATAACAGGAAAGAATTGCTGGAAAAACTGGAGAATATTAAGGTCCTTTTCTTGACTAAAGGATTCAGGATTGGAAATAGGCCTGTACGTCTGGGAATTTTCAATTTAATCAAAAAAATAGATCCCGATGTCATTTTCTCCCATGAGTATTCCTATACAAGTATTTTGGTAGCCTTGTATAAGCAAATGGGGCTATTTCACTACAACTATTATCTGACAACATCTGACAACTTGAAAATGGCCGAAATATCTTCCGGATTGAAGGCTAAATCCAGGAGCTATGTATTGACCCACAGCAATGGGATTATAGTCTATGGTGATGCTGTGAAGCAATGGTATCAAAGAAGATTCCCCCGATTGCGGATAGAGGTATGTCCTAATATACAGAATCCTCAAACATTGTTGGCTTATCGCTCACAGTTTCAACCTATCCTTCAAAAATACATTCAACAATATGGTTTGGCAGGGACTTCTGTTATTCTTTACACAGGTAGGTTAGTAAAAGCAAAAGGGTTGGATTTGCTGTTAAATGCGTTTGCAAAAGCACAAATCGTAAATTATAGATTGGTCATTGTAGGTGAGGGGGAACTATCAGAAAGCTTGCAACAACAAGCAAAGCGACTTGGGCTGAAAGACAAAGTGGTTTTTGCCGGATTTCATACCGATGTCGGTTTGTATGCATGGTATGAAATAGCCAATTTTTTTATTCTGCCGAGTAGGTATGAACCCTTTGGCGCTGTTATTAATGAGTCTTTGGTTTACGGATGTCCCGTGGTGGCAAGCAAGTATATCGGTGCCACGGATTTTGTGACCAAAGGCAATGGAATGTTATTTGATCCCATGAATGAAACAGAATTCATTTACATAATAAGGCAAGCCTGTCGGAAATATTCCAATAAGCCTTTATCTAGGGCAAACTTGATGCCATGCTCTTTTGACAATTATGTATCTGCTTTTTATAATATTAATCGAAACAAGTGAAAATAGATTATCATAACATGCCGAAAGGGGCAGGTATGACAACGTTTGCCATACGCTACATAATGAACATTGTTCGAACATGGTATTTATTTCATTTGAAATATCCATGGGTGAAATACAATGGTTTCGTGAGAGTTATGGCTCACACTACTTTTGCCAGAGGCATGAAAATAAGTATTGGTCATAACGTCCAGTTTGGAGAATATTGCAATATCGCTTCTGATGTCGTATTTAAAAATAATATCTTGATAGCCGGACGTGTTTGTTTTGTCGGAAGAAATGATCATCAGTTTGATACTGTGGGTGAACTTATCTGGAATAGTTCAAGAGGGTACAATGGCATAACGATTGTTGAAGATGATGTATGGATAGGGCATAGTGCTACAATCGTGGGCGGTATCACTATCGGCAAAGGGGTGGTAATAGCGGCTGGAGCTGTAGTGACACAAGACATTCCGGACTGTGAAATTTGGGGAGGTGTCCCTGCAAAGAAAATAAAGGATCGGTTCTCGACAATTAGTGAGAAAGAACATCATCTACGATATATTAAAAGGATACAAGACAATAAAAGAAAGAATTAATATTACAATGATAATAAGCGGACTGCTTCACATAAACTTTCAGTATAATGGACTATCAAGATCTATGAATATGAAAAGATAAACATGAAAATAAAATGAGAAAAGTAGCATTAATTACTGGTATTACCGGCCAAGACGGTTCCTTCTTGGCCGAATTCCTTTTGGAGAAAGGATATGATGTACATGGCACCATTCGCCGCTCATCTGTTGATTTCAGGGAACGGATCGCGCATTTGGAAGGCCATCCCGCTTTCCATCTTCACTATGCGGATCTAGGGGATTCCACGAGTCTCTCGCAGGTGGTGAAGAGGGTAAAGCCTACGGAGATTTATAACCTCGCTGCGCAGAGCCATGTGCAAGTCTCTTTTGATTCACCGGAGTTCACGGCTGATGTGGATGCTACCGGGGTATTACGTATTCTAGAGGCGGTAAGGCAAAATGATCTTACGGGTACTTGTCGTATTTACCAAGCCTCTACTTCCGAATTATATGGGAAGGTGGAGGAGGTTCCTCAGAATGAGAAAACGCCTTTTCATCCGTATAGCCCCTATGCGGTGGCGAAGCTGTATGGTTATTGGATCGTAAAGGAGTATCGGGAGGCTTATCATATGTTTTGCTGCTCGGGTATCTTGTTTAACCATGAATCGGAACGACGAGGCGAGACTTTCGTGACTCGTAAGATCACGTTGGCTGCCGCACGTATCGCGCAAGGGAAACAGGACAGGCTTTTATTGGGTAATTTATCGTCGCTTCGTGATTGGGGGTATGCCAAGGATTATGTGGAATGTATGTGGCTGATCCTTCAAAATGAGAAACCGGAGGACTTCGTGATCGCTACGGGTGAGCAACATTCCGTACGGGAGTTTTGCGAATTGGCTTTCCGTTATGTGGGCTTTGAATTGTACTGGCAAGGTGAGGAAGAAAATGAGAAGGGAATCGACCGCAAGACGGGAAAGGTGCTGGTGGAGGTATCTCCCGATTTCTATCGTCCCACCGATGTGGTTAATCTTTGGGGAGATCCATCGAAAGCGAGACGTGAGCTGGGGTGGAATCCGCGAAAGACTTCTTTTGAGCAACTGGTGAAGATAATGGTGGACGCGGATATGGCGAAGGTGGCCGTGGAACGTGCCTCTGCGCATGTTCGTACTAATTTGGCTGAGTATCTAGAGAAGGGCATCGTGAAATGATGGAGAAGAACGCTAAGATATATGTAGCCGGCCATAGAGGATTGGTCGGCTCTGCCATTTGGGAGAATCTGGAAAGAAAGGGATATGAGAATCTGGTAGGACGTACGCATAAAGAGCTGGACTTATTGGATGGCATCGCTGTCAAGCGCTTTTTTGATGAGGAACAGCCGGAGTACGTGATTCTCGCAGCCGCTCATGTAGGGGGGATTATGGCGAATAGTAAGTATAGGGCTGATTTTATCTACCGGAACTTACAGATTCAGCAGAACGTGATTGGTGAGAGCTTTCGCCATGGGGTCAAGAAATTGTTATTTTTAGGTAGCACTTGTATTTATCCACGTGATGCGGAGCAGCCGATGCGAGAGGACGCTTTGCTGACTTCTCCGCTGGAGTACACGAATGAGCCGTATGCGATCGCCAAGATCGCAGGGTTGAAAATGTGCGAGAGTTTTAATCTGCAATATGGTACGAATTATATCGCTGTGATGCCGACTAATTTATATGGCCCGAATGATAATTTTGATTTGGAACGTAGCCATGTATTGCCAGCTATGATACGGAAGATCCATTTGGGCAAGTGTTTGAATGAGGGAGATTGGCAAGGTGTTTGCCGGGATTTAGATGCCCGTCCAGTGGAGGGTATTGATGGACATTGCTCCCAAGAGGAAATTCTTTTGGTTTTGGCTCGTTATGGGATCTCTTCGGATAAGGTGGAGCTATGGGGAACTGGTAAGCCGCTTCGAGAGTTCTTATGGAGTGAGGAAATGGCAGATGCGAGCGTATATATCATGGAACATGTGGATTTTAAGGATACTTATTCGCAAGGAGATACTGATATCCGTAATTGCCATATTAATATAGGTACCGGGAAGGAGATTTCGATCGCTACTTTGGCAGATTTGATCGTGAGAACAACCGGTTATCGAGGTAAGGTAGAGTTCAATCCCACAAAACCGGATGGAACTATGCGTAAATTGACCGATGTGACCAAACTGCATGAGTTGGGATGGCATCACCGGGTGGATATAGAGGATGGCGTGAGAAAAATGTATTATTGGTATCTAAGCGCTGTTATAAGATAAATGATTGCTTATGGATACGCATGTTGTTATTGCCTGAATACCTTGTATTCGGTTTTTATATGTATCTTTGTGAGAAAACAATAGATATATGATAGCTGAAATTAAATTCAAGAATATGTTCTCATTCAGAGATGAGACAGTTCTTAGCTTTGAGGCAGATAAGAGTAAGGATTTGGAGTCATATCATGTTGTTGAGCTGGCTCCGGATGTAAAATTACTTAAGTTAGCTGTCATTTATGGAGCCAATGCCTCAGGAAAAAGTAATATTATTAAGGTTTGCGATTTTATAAGGTCCTTTATAACTTGCACTCCACTTAATAAAGCGGAGCTAATTAAGATTGTTCCGTTCTTGCTAAATAGAACAAGTAAAGAACAAGCATCAGAGTTTTCTGTTTCATTTTATGCCATGAATGGAGACAAGGCTATCAGATATGTCTATTCCGTATTGTTGGAGACTACGCACATTGTCCGGGAAACCTTGATTTATTATCTCAGTCAACAACCGGCCACTGTTTTTGAACGTAGCATGGAAAACAATGTCTCTTCCATCAAATTTGGTCAAAAAGTTAAAATCAGTACGGCTGCAAAAGAGGAAATAACCTTAAAGTGTTTACCTAATATGTCTGTCTTTGCAGCTTACATGCAGGTAAATACCAATATTGCAGAAATGGAAACAGCCCTTCAGTATTTGACTAAACAAATGATGCCTGCGATAGTACCTACATCATCACTTAGCCGCTATGCAGAAGAGGCAATTAAAAAAGAAACTGCCAAAGAATATATCCTAAGGTATTTGCAGGAAGCAGACTTCAATATTTCGAATATTTCTTCAAAAGAGCAGGAGACTAAAAAGGGAGTAGTAAATTATACCATGTATCAGCACAAGGTCTCTTCCGGGTTGGGGGGGAATGATTACTATGAGTTCCCGGAGTTGTATGAATCAGATGGTACCATACGAACATTCGGCTTGGCATCCCAGATACAAAATAGTATTGGAAGCAATGCATTCCTTGCTGTAGATGAAATAGAATCATCTCTTCATCCTAAGTTGATCGAATATATGATTGAACGTTTCTTGAAGGAGTCAAAGCAAGCTCAGTTACTGCTTACTACTCATTATGACGGTCTGTTGGGGGAAGAGGATCTGCTTAGAAAAGATAATATCTGGTTCGCCGAGAAGAACACAGATGGAGCCAGTGTACTATATCCTCTAACTGATTTCAAAGGCTTGAATAGAATAAGCTCTCTACAAAAGGCGTATAAGTTTGGTAAATTTGGGGCAGTTCCTAATCTATAAATACCGGCCTTATGAGAAAAGTTAGAAAGAATATTGCCACTAGACAAGTCATTCATATTGTGGGTGAAGGACTGACTGAATTGTTTTATTTCAGTCATCTTAAAAAGTTTCTAGGCTACAGATACTCTATATCTCCACGTCTGTTTGAGAATAATAGTATCGAGAAGATTGATAAAAAGATAAAGGAGCTTCTAAATGAAGATGTATTTGTAATCTGTGTTTTCGATGCCGATGTTAGCAGACGATCAGATGCTGAAAATAGGAAGATGGCAGCTCTGAAAAAGAAATATGAGAAGAATGGTAATGTTATTCTGTGCGACAGTTTGCAATCAATCGAATATTGGTTCCTTTTGCATTTTGAGGATACTTGCCGTCATTTCCTAGATTCAGCAGCTACAGAAAGGGCTTTGAAGCGCTATCTTCCAACATACGGCAAAACACGTAAATATCTGGAAAAAGATAGCTGGGTAAGGGATATGATTGCAGATGCAAAAATGATTAAAGCTTGTGAACTTGCTGAGAAGTATCAAGGTCGAGATTCATATAGTGAGATTTATAAAGCTATTAAAAAAGTAAAAGAATAGTAATCCATAATCTATTCTCTATCTTATCTCCAAGCTCTCCGGTCTTCTTTTTCTCCTTAGGGGAAGTAAGAAGGCCGGTTTCTTTATCGTCTATCCTTTATCGCTTTGAATGTCCTCTTCCTTTTTAGATAAAATGCCAGAATTAAACTGTCCCGCATAAGTTCCGGGATGGTGCTCAGTGTACTTTTCTCCAGATTCTCTTTACGCTTGGGCGCATATTCCGGCTTCAGCTGGTGATAGGCTTTCCGTGCCTCATAAACCGCTTTCGCATTTTGGATATGACCTTCCATCAGAAACTTAGCGGCGGCGATATAGTCCAGCCAAAAGCGAATGCGCATCACATGCTTTAAATCAGCTTCCCGGGAGTTCTTATAAAGCATCAGCAAACTATTCCGGAAATTGAGGAAGGTCTTGCGGGGACTTTCCGCGTTCAAGGTGGCTCCACCGACGTGGTAAACGATGGATTGTGGGACGCATACCAACCGATATCCCCGTGAACGTAAACGCCAGCACATATCGACTTCTTCTTGATGTGCGAAGAATCCGGCATCTAATCCCCCGACTTCCTTATACGTAGCCGTACGAACGAATAAGCAGGCTCCTGTCGCCCATAAGATATCGGCGGGAGTGTCGTATTGCCCCTCGTCCTTTTCCACGATATGCAAGATTCTCCCCCGACAAAATGGATAGCCGTATTTGTCAATGTATCCTCCGGCCGCACCCGCGTACTCGAAGTATTCTTTATTTCGTTGAGCCCGTATTTTGGGTTGGACACAAGCGATTGACGGATCAGAGTCGAGAGTGGCAATCGGGGCATCTAACCAATTGGGAGTAACTTCTACGTCGCTGTTTAATAAAACGCAATATTCATGGTCGAGCCTTTTGAGCGCTTGATTATATCCTTCGGCAAAACCATAATTCTGGTTGAAGGAGATAATGCCAACGGTCGGGAATTTTGCTTTCAACATCTCGATCGAGTAATCGGTGGAACCGTTATCTGCTACGATAACCTCCGCCCATTCCGGAGAGTTGGATACGACGGAAGGAAGGAATTCCTCCATTAGCTTTCTTCCGTTCCAGTTTAAGATGACAATCGCTACTTTTTTCATCCTTGTTGCTCGTGTTTATGTTTCCAACGTTTATGGGTCCATAGCCAGTAGGCCGGATCACGCAAGATCATTTTCTCTAAAAGTCGTGCGTATCGCTCGGTGATGTAATTCTCCGGAGTCTCTTTTGGATTCTCCGTAATCAGCTTCATGTCTACGGTGTAATATCCTCTTTTTACTTTTTGGGTATCGAGGAAGATCACAGGCAGGTTCAGTTTCCGTGCGATACGCTCCGGACCGGTTAATATGGCTGTATCTTGATGAAGGAACTCGGTCCAATAATGCAGGTTGGCCTTGCTGGGTGTCTGGTCCGCCAAGAAGATGACGACAGATTTGGTTTTGTCTTGTTTTAACTTGATGATATCCCGTATCGTATCGTTTTTCTTGATGCCGAAAGAACCGAACTGTGTCCTGAGATCGGCGAATAGCTTATCAAAGGCCTTGTTGTTTAACGGACGGTATATCTGATAGATGCGTGAGTCCTCGAAACGGGTGGTCGATCCGGAGAACCATTCCCAGTTGCCATAATGCCCCATCGTGAGGATGAAGCAAGTATGGCCTTTCTCCATAAGTTGGTCAACCAATTCCGGGTTCTTCAGATAGGCTCGCTGTTGTATCTCATCCAGAGAGATATGGGCCAATTTAATCGTTTCCACGATATAATCGGCGAAATGATGGTAGAACCGGCGTTCCAACTGACGCCACTCAGCCTTGGATTTATCCGGGAAAGAGGCGGTTATATTACGGCGCACTACTTTTACCCGGTATCCGGCTATCTTATAGATAAGGACATATAGGATGTCTGATAACACGTATAAAGCTCGCATGGGAAGTAAGGCGTGTACTTTTACCCAGCTATAAAGAAAGGCATATTGTATTTTATCCCACATCTTAGTTGACGGTTGATGATTGATTGTTGACTATTAATGCGGTGCGATCCTCATTCCAGCCGCCTAGTACGACTTTGCGGGTCTCATTGACCAAAGCGGCATCATAAGGGATTTCTACCTTTATATAGTTCTCGGTGAAACCGTGCATTTTGCCGTCTTTCTTGGTGTGTTCGAATAAGACATTCGCTTCTTGTCCGATATGGGCCTCATAAAAGGCATGAAGTTTCTGGTCTGAGATATCCAAGAGTTGTTGACTGCGTGCGTGTTTGGTCTTTGGGTCTACTACATAATCGATCTTCAGCGCTTGGGTACCCGGGCGTTCCGAATAACTGAACACGTGCAGTTGGCTTATATCCAAGCTATCGATGAATTGGCGGGCCTCCTCGAAGTACTCGTCTGTCTCGCCACGGGTTCCAACGATTACGTCTACGCCAATGAAAGCATGCGGCATTACTTCCTTGATCTTTTCGATCTTATGACGGAAAAGAGCGGTGTCGTAACGGCGGCGCATTAATTGCAAGACAGCATCGCTACCGCTTTGTAAAGGGATATGGAAATGAGGTGCGAAACGTTTGCTGTGAGCCACGAAGTCTATTGCCTCGTCGGTAATCAGATTCGGCTCGATGGAAGAGATACGATAGCGTACGATTCCCTCTACCTCATCCAAAGCCCGGATTAAGTCGATAAAGGTCTCGTCGGTACTTTTGCCGAAATCCCCGATATTTACCCCTGTCAATACGATCTCCTTTCCTCCTTTACGTGCGACTTCCTGCGCCTGTTCCACCATGCTGGCGATCGTCCCGTTCCGGCTTCTTCCGCGGGCGAAGGGTATGGTGCAATAAGAGCAATAATAATCGCATCCGTCTTGTACTTTCAAGAAATGACGGGTACGGTCGTCCGCCGAGCAGGAAGGGGAGAAGGAACGTATATCCTTGCTTTGTGAGGCGATAACAGTTCCTCCGTGTTCTTTCTTCTCTAGGTTCTCCAGATATTGAAGGATCTCTAATTTCTGTTCGGCGCCAAGAACCAAGTCCACGCCTTCTATATGGGAGACTTCCTCCGGCTTCAACTGTGCGTAGCAACCGGTCACCACGATAAAGGCACCGGGGTGTTGCTTGCTGATCCGGCGGATCGCTTGCCGGCATTTCTTGTCGGCTAGTTCCGTTACGGAGCAAGTATTCACCACGCATATATCCGCTTTTTCCCCGGGACGCACCTTGCGTACCCCTTGTTCGGCTAATAGCTTTCCAATGGTAGAGGTCTCCGCGAAATTTAGTTTGCAACCCAGCGTATAATAAGCGGCCTTTTTATTGTTAAATACGGTCTGATCTATCATTTTCGATTTAGTTAGAGTGCAAAGGTACTAATTAAGCCCGGATTAGTAAAGAGTTCGGATTGAGATGGACTTAAAAACTCTTTACTATTGCATAAATAGTTTTCCGGAAGCCTATCTATTCTTCTTTACTATTGGATATATTCTACAAACCACGTCGTGGTCTGTGCGATTCACGTCGTGGTCTGTATAAACCATGACGTGGTCTGTAAAAACCATGCCGTGAACTAAGGAATAGATACAGTCAAGCAACATTATTTATGAAGACTTGTTATCGAATAGTCCTTGCTGCGGCCTTGTTTTGTTTATTGTGCCGATAGAGGAAATACGGTAACTAGGGCTCCACTAAGATTAATACCGGATTGTTATCATTCTCGGGTTGCTCCCAATCGATTAGGTAACGGTTGTCGTTTGAGATGTATTTGGGAGTGAAATAGGCTTCTTCGGGAAGTTCAAATGAGTTTTCCGGGTATATGAATTGTACATAGGCTAATTGCTTCTCCGCTATATCATAATATAATGTATAGGTATCTTTATCGGAGAAGTTATGCATATAGAGCCGGTCTCCGATTTGCCCGGGTATGACAGGGATCGTCTTTGTCCTGAACAGGTCGTTTTTTATATCGTCTATCGTGATATTATAACGGAGTTCCTCGGGCGTTCGGTATTTACCTAGATCGAGGACGGCATAAGGAGTTAGCTTCATGTCGTTGGAAACTTTAAATATCGTATCGCAGAACAACTCCTTAAATGCGGCAATCTTATTTCCGTCGAAAGGACGGAACTCATAGGTAAATGTCATGACGAAAGGAGGTTCTGTATAAGATTTATAGTAAGGTATGCTATCCGATATGACTGTATCTTGGCAAAAATAGAACCGAATGGGTGCGTTGCCAGAGAGGTTGGGTACGTGACCTAGGATAACGTTCGTCTTAGGGAGTGGATAAAATCCCCGGATGTTCTTATCCGGAATTTGAATGGTTTGGTGGAATTTCCCTTGCCAATCGTATACCTTTATTCGGATGGGGCTATCTTTTATATAAATAAGATGATCATGAGGTTCTAGTCCGGATATACGACTAAACTCATCCGGACCTCCTCCTTGTTTGCCGATATCGTATAAATATTTTCCTGCCAAGTCGAAAACAGAAGCTCTGTTATCATGCTGCACCAATAGCTTATCGCCGTGTTTAATAATGCGGGAGATGTATTTGATCAAGATTGAGTCATTCGTTTGCAGAGGGATGAATTGGATGGATTTCGCCCATTTCTTTAAGGCTACTTCTTGAGGTTGATGGTCAAAAACAGTTGCTAGGTCAATTGTTATACATTCCTCTGATTTCTCGCTTGTGCCGGTACAAGCGGTTAGTAATATCGCAAATATAATAAGCCATTTATTCATAAAAATATCTTTGTCCTAAAGTTAATAGGACAAAGATATTTAATTTATTTCGAAATATTCGTAGTATTATGAAGATTTTGTACTGTTATTTCCAATCCACTAAGGATGATTTAAAATAGTTCCAATCGGCCTTTTCCCATAAGGGGGCTTGCGCGCCAAGTCTTACTTTATATTCGTCCCAATGTGTGTTCTCTACTTTGGACCAACCTTTTTCGGCGACACCTGCCAAACGGGGCATTAACAGGAATTGCAGATCTCTGAAATTGGTGATCGTCTCGCACCAGATAGCGGCTTCTATACCCGCTACATCTTTTTGAGGATTCTCTACAGTTGGGTTGAAGGTCATCGGGTCCCAGTCGTACATTTCTTGGATCGTTTGTTTCTCATAGGCGGCCATACCTAAACGTTCTTGCTCCGCGTTTTGGGTGGAGTCCGCACTTGGTTCCAGATATTTATGGTCCAGATAAACGTAACCGCTCGGCGAGAGAATCACTTTCGCTTTTTTGGATATACCAAGTCCCGGATCTTTTGGTGCCTCTTTCATGAATTCGGCGAATAAGGCCATGATCTCTTTATATTCGGCAGGTATATTATCTTTTTTCTTAGAAGAGTCCTCGCTTTTTTGCTTCAGATAAATCCAGTGCTGGATGACATCGCCTTCCGAGATATCCGCACGGGCGGTTTCTTGCCAGCCGACCATTTTCTTTCCATTCTTCAGTACGATTTCCCGTGTCTTATTTATAAAACGGACGAACTTATCATGGGGTAAGCCGATCGCCTCGTCGCCTCCGATATGAATGTAGTTTCCGGGTGCTAAAGCGGCTAGCTCCGCGATAACATCCTCCGTAAATTGCATCGCTTTCGGATCGTCTACATCGAGGGCATTGAAGGCCTGCCCCGGGATGTTAACCTTGGTCTTGAATTTAACCGCGTTCTTGAAATCCGGATAGGCGGCGAATACGGCAGCTGTATGCCCCGGGATATCCACTTCCGGGATGATCGTGATGAAGCGTTCGTTCGCGTAATTCACGAGATCCTTGAATTCCTCTTGCGTATAATAGCCACCTTTTCTGCCGTTGTTGGGAAGTTGACCTCCTATTTCCGCTAGCTCGGGATATTTCTTGATCTCGATACGCCAACCTTGGTTATCGGAAAGATGCATATGCAGTACGTTCATCTTATATAAGGCGACCATATCGATCACTTGTTTCACTTCCTCGGGATCGAAGAAGCAACGAGATACATCGAAAGAGAGTCCGCGCCAAGCGAAACGAGGTGCGTCCTTCACTTCCAGTAGCGGTAGATAAATCTTCTCGCCTCCGGGCTGTAGGTTACCACCCACGATTTGTTTCAAGGTAGTGATACCTCGATAGATACCTTCTAGGGTAGTGGCCTTGATGTAGATGTTTCTCTTTTGGATGGAGAGGGAGTAAGACTCATCTACGGGGACACTATCTTTCGGACTCAATCCATAAGCTTTTGGCAGGTCGGCGAACTCTTTCGGATCTGTCAACTCGAGGAAGATGATGCAATTCGATTCTTTGTCTGAGGCAGAAGCCAGCTTGATGCCGGACAACTTTTCTATCTCGTTGGATAGCAACTCGCCCATACCCTTTAAGGATTCGTCCGCATAACCGATCTCGATGCCGGGATGAATCGTGAATGTACCTTCGCCTACTGTCATTTGGGCCGGAGCGGGGATAATGCTTACGCTTCTTTCTCCAACATCTGGGGATGAACAGGCGATAAATGTAATAAAACTACAGAGGGTCAATGCCCATGCGAGAGTGATTCTTTTCATTCTTATTTTAAATTTATAGGTTATATCATGGCAAAAGTAAGGATTTGTTTTTACTTTTACGCGAATTTCACAAAAGTGTGCTATGATCAAAGAGAATTTCATTAAGATTTACGAGGAGAGTTTCAAGGAAAACTGGGCCTTGCCGGCATTAACGGATTACGGGAAAAGTAAAACCTTTACTTTCGGTGATGTAGCAACGGAGATCGCACGTATTCATCTTTTATTCCATGAGTGCCAAGTCCGTCGTGGAGACAAGATCGCGTTGATCGGTAAAGACAGCTCCCGTTGGTGCATCGCTTATATGGCGGTTGTTACTTATGGGGCGATTATCGTGCCTATTCTTCAGGACTTTAATCCGAATGATGTACATCATATTATTAACCACTCGGAATCTGTCTTTTTGTTTGTTAGCGACCGGATTTGGGATTCTTTGGAGGAAGATAAGATAGAAGAGGTTCGCGGTGTATTCTCTCTTTCCGATTATCGTTGCTTGCATCAACGGGATGGAGAGAATATCCAGAAGTTGATGAAATCGCTGGATGAGAAGATGACCGAGAAATATCCGGATGGCTTCACCCAAGAGGATATCAAATACGCTGAGTTGGATAATGACAAGGTGGTAGAGATCAACTATACATCGGGTACGACCGGATTTAGCAAAGGGGTTATGTTGACGGGGAATAATTTAGCCGGAAACGTGACGTATGCCCGGACACTGGATCTATTGTTCCGGGGTGAACGTGAGTTATGTTTCCTGCCTCTGGCCCATGCCTATAGTTGCGCTTTCAATTTATTGGTACCCATGGCATTCGGTGTGCATGTCTATTTATTAGGTAAGGTGCCGTCTCCTAAGATCTTATTAAAGGCATTCGAGGAGGTGAAGCCGAACTTGATCTTGATGGTTCCCCTGATTTTGGAGAAGATCTATAAGAAGATGATCCTTCCTCAGTTGAATAAGCGAACCTTGAAGTTGGCCTTGAATATCCCACTGTTGGATTCACGTATCTATGCGCAGATCCGCAAACATTTGGTGGATGCCTTGGGAGGACGTTTCCGTGAAGTGATCGTGGGGGGTGCCGCCATGAATCAAGAAGTAACGGATTTCTTGTATAAGATCAAATTCCCGTTCACGATCGGTTATGGTATGACGGAATGTGGCCCGTTGATCAGTTATGACCATAATAATGAGTATGTGCCCGGTTCTTGCGGACAGATCTTGAAAGGGATCATGAAAGTCCGTATCGATTCGGAAGACCCTTATAATAAGGTAGGCGAGATTCAAGTATCGGGCGAGAACGTAATGAAAGGCTATTATAAGAATGATGAGGCAACCCAAAATGTCTTCACGGAAGATGGCTGGCTAAGGACTGGTGATTTGGGTACGATCGATCATGACAACCGTATTTTTATACGTGGACGTAGCAAGACGATGATCTTGGGCGCTAGCGGACAAAATATTTATCCGGAAGAGATTGAATCCAAATTGAACAATTTGCCATTCGTGATGGAGAGTTTGGTCGTGGAGAAAAACGGGAAATTGATCGGGATGGTGTATCCGGATTACGATACGGTGGATAGTACGGGTATCTCGCATACGGATCTTCCAGTTATCATGGAACAAAATAGGATAGAGTTGAACAAGCTCCTGGCTCCTTACGAAACGATCTCGGAGATACAATTGTATCCGACAGAATTCGAGAAAACACCGAAGAAAAGCATTAAGCGTTACCTGTACAGTAATTATTGATAAATAAATAGAAAGCAAACGCAGCTAATATTCAGCATATTGTAAAAGCGGTAGAAAATAATTCAAAAAAAAACGTCTTATGTTGTACAACATATATGATTAATACATACATTTGCATCGTTTTACAACAACAAGATATTATAGACCGTTTAAATTAAGAACAAAATGAAAAAGTTAGTTGCATTTGCTGCTGTTATCGCAGCTGTATCATTCGCATCTTGTGGCAACAAATCTGCTGAATCTACCGAATCTGTTGCTGAAACAGAAGAGGCTACTGTAGTTGAGGAAGCTCCTGTAGTAGAAGAGGATGCTGCCGCTACTGATTCTGTAGCTGTTGAGGTTACTGACTCTGTTGCCGTAGAAGCTGCTCCTGCTGAATAATAATCAGTAAACGAGTTTTGAGGACAGTCTGTATGCGTTGAACATACAGACTTTTTTTGTTTATAAACCATAGATAATGATATGAGACAAATTTTACTTCTTCCATTGGCCGCTCTATTGGCTATGCCGGTATTCTCGCAGACTCCTGCCGATACGACGCTTACGATCCGGAATATAGAGATTCAGGGTACCCGTTTCGCCGGGTTGAGCGAGAGGGGCGGGATGAAAATCTTGCGGGTAGATAATAACTTGAGTAGCGTTACCAATACGGCGGCGGATGCTTTTCGCCAATTGCCTTCTGTCATAACCGATATGGAAGGAGCCGTTACATACAGGGGCTCCGGTAATGTCGGGATGCTTGTCGATGGAGTTCCTTACGGTTTGCTGGAAGAATATAGCGGTGACGTGCTGATCCAACTTCCCGCCCTGTTCTTTAACCAGATCTCATTAGGGGCATTTCCTCCGATTAATGCGGTGCCGGATGGTGATGTGGGCATACTCAATCTGGTGCCTCGTATGTATGGAACGGGAGATTCCCCTCTATATGTTACGCTTGGGGCGGGATGGAATGAGCGATATAACGCAGGAGCGGTATTGAATTTGCATCCCGGAAAATTCCATATCAACGCGAAATACAATTATAGGAGGGAATACCGGGAACGATCTTTCAGCAAATCGACCGCGACCGCTAAAAACCGGACGGAGATGAATAATAATGCCACGGCTCGTCCGGACGTACATGTGGCGGATATGAAAGTAGACTATGATCTTTCCGCGAAAGACCGGATCACCGTGCATGGCCTGTATCATTTGATGGATTATAGCCGGTATGGACGCATTAACAACCGGGTATTCAACCCGAAAGGGGAGCAAATGAAGTACGTGATCCGTAACCGGTATAACGACCAGCGTCAGGAAGCTTATGCCGCCGAAGCGTATTGGAACCATGAGATTTCGGAGAATCAAGGTTTTTATACCGTATTCAACTATAATAATTTCTCGTATGATGAGGATAATGATTTCAAGAATGAGAATCCTCAAAACGGGAATATCGTCTCGGAGGATAACCAATCTATCGACCATACGAAACATAATTATTTCTGGGGATTTGGATATGGGCAGGAGATCGATGGTTGGGATTTCAAGCTTGGTTATATAGGTCGTGCGCGAAACGAGGATTATCTGACGGCTGCTTTTGATAAGGTGGACGGTAGTTTTGAGCTAAGTCCGGCGAAATCGTA
Source organism: Parabacteroides sp. AM17-47 (assembly GCF_003434625.1). Classification (NCBI taxonomy): domain Bacteria; kingdom Pseudomonadati; phylum Bacteroidota; class Bacteroidia; order Bacteroidales; family Tannerellaceae; genus Parabacteroides; species Parabacteroides sp. AM17-47. The sequence continues at coordinate 76,389 of NZ_QTLI01000015.1, read as the reverse complement.
TAATTACGATTTCAAACGTTATCTGAATTTGATCTATGCGGACGTGGTTAAGAATTGGGGCGCTTTTAACGCGGAGATAGGGATACAGGCGGAATTTAGTCATTTTAAGATGAATGAGTTTAGCCCTTCTTGGATCAACGACCCTTATTGGCAGGGGATAAAAGGCAAAGAGAACAAGAGCTCTCGTTTTCATTTGTATCCTCGTGCCCGTTTTACTTATGAGGTGAATAAGAGCAATCGTTTAAGCTTGAGTTATCAGCAACGGGTGATTCGTCCGAATGGCAGCTATTTGTGCTCTTTCTTGAATAACAGTGATCCTACCCATATCATACAGGGGAATCCGGGCTTGAAGGATGAGTTTATCCATAACGTAGAGCTAGGATATCTGTTTTCGGCTCCCCGTTTTCGTTTGACTCCGGCTATTTATTACCGGAATCGTACGAATCGTATCATGGAAACCGCTAGCCAAGTAAATGACGAGACGGTTTGGAAGAAAGAGAATATCGGACATAGCCAAGCAGTCGGAGCCGACTTGTCCGGTAGCTGGAATCCGGTACGTATCTTGACGGTCGGTTTCTCCGGGGATATCTATCGGGACGAGATCGATGGGCGTACGATAGGCTATGGCGAGAAGAAATCCTTGGTTTGCTGGGATGTGAAGGGGAATGTGAACGTAAGTATTACGCCGACTACGGATTTTCAGGTAGACGGCTTCTACGTTTCCGACCAGCTTACGCCTCAAGGTAAGATCAAAGGCCGTTATAGCGTAAATGCCGGTCTCTCTCAATATTTCCTCAATCGTAAATTATGCGCGAACTTAAGTATCAACAATATATTCGATAGTTTAGAAGAAACAACGATTATTGATGCCCCGAACTTAGAAATGACGCAAAAGCGCAATCGTGATGCCCGGGTAGCTTGGCTTACGTTGACTTATCGTTTATAAAGTAGGTTCCGTGCCCTGTGTTCCATCTTGTTTGTGCTTTTGGATGAACAAGATGAAACGCATGGAACGGTCGTACGTGAAATAATTCCAGATCCAGTCGATCAGTACAATTAGCTTATTCTTGATTCCTAAGATGGAACGTAAATGTACGAGCATCCAAACCAACCATGCCGTAAATCCGTGTAATTTCACCTTATTTAAATCGGCAACCGCTTTATTCCTGCCGACAGTAGCTAAAGTTCCCAAATTCTTATAATGGAAAGGCCTCGGTTTTTTTAGAGCCTCGATCCGTTGTAGATTTTCGGCTAATAACTCACCTTGCTGAATCGCTACCTGAGCGACTTGCGGATGTCCGTTCGGGTAATCCGGTTCTGCCATCCAGCAGACATCTCCTATGGCGAATATATTGGATAAGCCTTTTACTTGATTACATTCATTGACGATAATCCGTTCCCCCCGGGTCAAGAGTTCTCCTTCGATATGATCGAAATGCACCGCTTTCACACCACTTACCCAAAGTAAGGTTCTAGTGGGTATGGTTTGTCCGTCATCTAAGAAAACGTTCCCATCCTTATAGTCCACGACACGCTTCTGAAGAATGATGTTAACGCCCATATCCTCAAGGAAGCGTTTAGCGTTGGAGGAGGCTTCCGGAGACATGGCCCCTAGTAATTTAGGGGACCCTTCTATCAGATAGATATTCATATGAAAGTTTCCTAGATCCGGATAGTCTTTCGGCAAAACAAACCGTTTCATCTCGGATAAAGCGCCGGATACTTCTACACCTGTAGCCCCTCCACCTACAACAACTATATTTAGCAAAGCTTGCTTCTCGTCCGGGTCCGTACAAGTAGTCGCTTTCTCTAAATTAATTAATAAGGTGTCTCGTAAAGCTAACGCCTCTTCTACCGTTTTCATGGGTAGAGACTGTTCCTCGATCGTTTTGTTTCCAAAGAAGTTGGTGATAGTTCCAGCGGCGATTACAAGATAATCATATTCCAATTCGCCGATGGAGGTTTGAATGGTATGCCCTTTCGGATTGACGCCATATACCTCTGCCAACCGGAAGTAAAAGTTCTTTCTCTTCTGGAATATCTTTCGATATGGAAAGGATATTTCATTATATTCTAAGCCGGAGGACGCTACTTGATAAAGCAGGGGAGGAAACTGGTGATAGTTGTTCTTGTCGATTAAGACTACTTGAAACTTGCTCTTTTTCAATTTCTCAGCTAGTTTTAACCCCCCAAATCCGCCCCCGATAATTACGACCCGCTTTTTGTCTGTGTAAGGAATGTTGAAGCCCATGATCTAAACGCTTTTTTTATATAAACATAGAAAGAAGCGAATTGGTTCTTCCGTTAATTATTAATGAATGTAAGCGGGTAGAGGCTTTATTTACAGGAAGGTTTATCGTGTTTCGGGGAAATACGTTTCTTTACCTTCCGCTTCAATCGCAAAAACTGCAATATGGAAAGTATACGCATCAAGATTATGAATAAGATAACCCCTAGCAAAATATAGCAAATTATCGGCGATGTCATTTTACCCTCTTCTTCACAAATTTTATCCCAGTCTTTAATTTGGAATAGTAAAACATAAAAAAATATGGTGGTCATTATACACTATCTTTTATTAGATCATCCATACGGATAGGTGTCTAAAATCAATGAGGCAAAGATAAATGAGTATAACTTATTAGGAGTTATACAACTTGACAATTTAAATGTATATTCTGATAGGGGGTGTTTTTTACAACGATTTAAGTTTTTTCCTTAGCTCCGTGGGACTATATCCAAAGCGTGCCTTGCAAAATTTGTAGAAATGCGAATGCGAGGAGAAATCGAATTCATCTATTATATTCTTAAAATCATCCTCGCTGTTAGCTATGGCGACCAATAGTCGTTTGGATTTCTCTTGCATCAGCCATTCGTAGGCTGGAATACCGAAAACTTTTTTAAACTTCATCCGAAAGGAATTTACTCCGTAACCTATCATTTGAGCTAGATCTGTTACTGTTTTAGCTTTTATATAATTCTCGGCGATGAGTCTCTCAAACTCTGCTGAATGCGTACTTGATAAATAGAAAAAGTAGTCTAATTCCTCTTTTCTATAAAGCTTTTTCAGTAAGTAGAATAATTCCGTTCTCTTTAATTCATACAGAGGGTAGTTCAGGAAATTATTTTCAAGATATTGTCCGACAAGTTCTAGAAAACCGTATAAAGGTTCCACTATTTTCAGTTCTATCCACTTAGAGATAGGTTGAGGTAATATTCCGTACGGATGTTGGTAATACGGTAATTCATTCATCGTTAAACTGTCAAAAAAGAAAATGATGATTTTTGAACCTAGGGTGATATCATATGTATAATTTTCAAATGATCTTAGAAAGATCATATACTGTTCACCGATTGTTTTCTTTTCTTCTTTAGTGGAATATATAGTTATGGATCCGCTTAAGATAAAAATAATCATATCGCTGGATAAACCAGATAAGGTTTGTGTTATTTCCTCTGACATCAATATGATACTAAAGCCAGCGTGTAAGATTCGGTTTTCAGATGTTTCCGGAGAAATTCTGTTAATAAGCTTGTTCATGAAATTATTGTTATTTAGTTTGTTATACAAATATTTCCCCCTTCAGTAAATCTAGATGCAAAAAAAGCGCAATGTATTAGTATGGTCTGTATACAAACTATCATTTTTTGTATACATTATGATATGAATGAAAAATAAATAGGAATCAGAGGAGGTCTCTGATTCCTTGTAAAATAAGATCTCCCATTTTTTTATGGGAAGAATTAAGTTTACTAATACTTTAGGAGGGTAATTTCTATTATCACAATAGAATGAAATAAAAACTAAATACGTCTTACAAATGAAAATAAGACATTACGTATGAACAAGCTTGAATATTATAACGTATTGTGTTTTATTTTCTAAGTCGTTTTATTTATCCGTGCGGAATGGAAGCACCGGTAATCCTTGTATGTTTTGCAAGTTGCCAATTTGGAAATTCCGGAAACCATAACGAGCGGCTATTGGGGCTTTTACGCCCGGAGCTGAGATAATAACGGTTTTCTTGTTAGCGTCTATAGTTGCGTTTGCCTTGTGGAAACGCATGTCTTTTCCGGCTATCTCGAAGCCTATGATCCCGTTATCTCGATTGAAGCCATCTTCCGCATTCTTGAAAAAAAGAATGATTTTATCTTTATCTATTTCCATATGATCGTATTGGGGGCCCTCACAAGCGATGGTTGTATAACCATAGGTTTTGTTTAGAGCCATATAACAAAGACGCTCACCGATCTTTTGTTTCTCTTTGGGGTGTATTTGCCGTTTCTCGTAATCCTGTACCAGATCGTTTGTGGAAACAATACCGCTATTGGGGATCAACCGGGTGGCTTTGTATTGCTCTTCACGAAGGTACGCGGCTTGGTCTCCTTCTCCATATTCGTAAGGGGCGATTTCTACCAGATAGAAAGGTAATTCTCCTTGTCCCCATAATCCTCTCCAATGTTCTACCATTGTCGCTAGGCGTTTAGCGTAGTCCGGGTGTCCGACATTTGACTCTCCTTGATACCATAGGAAACCTCTGACCGTATATTTGCTGGCTGGTTTCAGCATTCCGTTATACATGATCATGGGTTGTAGCATCGGATGGATTTTCTCATCGTTACCCGCTAAGGATAGATCGATATCGCTATAATTCCGCAGGATGTCTTTGGGCAACCAACCTTCCACTGTGGAGCCGCCCCAGCTACAATTGATGATACCTACCGGCACGTTCAACACCTCGGTCAACAGGGTTGCGAAGAAATAGGCGGTAGCTCCGAACTCCGGGGCGTTTCGCGGATCACATACTTTCCATTCGCCACCTACCGGATAATCTTTCGGTTCCAAGGCTCCGACCCGTTGGATCGTAGCGTAACGGATCGAGTTCTTATATTTCCCGGATGTAGCGATAGCGTGGTTACCTCCCTCGATAGGGCAGTGCCAGAAACCTCTTAATGGCATTTCCATATTAGATTGGCCGGAACCGAACCATACCTCGCCGATCAGAAGATCATGCAAGACAATCTTGTCTTGTCCATTCTCTAATGTTAACTGTTGCTTTTCGAAACTGGCCGAGGGCGTCTGAACCCAGATTTCCCATCTGCCTTGATCGTTTACTTGGGCCGTGTATTCCGTATTGTCCCAAGAACTACGGACTTTCAGGCTTGAATTTGGGGTTGCATTTCCCCAGAGCCGTACTTTAGTGGCTTGTTGGAGTACCATGTTGTCGCCTACCAAAGCTGGCAGCTTGATCTCGGCCCGGAGGTTCACCAAACCGAGAAGGAGGCCGATCGCCATCCAATAGAATTTGTTCATATCGCTTGTTTTTTTTGATGTCGGAAACTTCCGACGGTTGTTAATCTGATAAAAAAGAGCCGGCAGGCGGTCTTTCGGACGGCTATTCGCCGGTAAGTCGTTCGATAATCTCCATACACATCCGTCCGTTGTGATAGGGACATTTCCAGAAACCGGCCTTGTCATCCTCGCGATTGATCTCGTGATCGAGCGATACGCTCCAATGCCATTCCCCTTGTTCCTTGTCGATCAAATAACGCTGAATGAATTTCCAGCATGTATAGGCTGTGCCTAAGGCAGGCTCATCTCCGAAATGTTGATACAAGTTGAAATGACCCACTACATTCTCGGCTTGCACCCACCAATGCAGGTCCGTGTCGGCTTTCTTCTCATCCGGGTGATACTCGTAAATGAGGCTACCGTTCGCTAATAACCCGTCTTCGGCCGCTATCGCTATCTTTTGAACCAAAGGCTCTACTTTCTGAAGGATCTCGTTGTTTCCCAATTCGATAGCGGCCTCATGCAGTAACCAAGATGCCTCTATATCATGACCGTAGGAGATGATACGGTATTTGCTTTCCCAATCCTCGTTGAAAAAGAGGTTTAAATGATAGGTACGGTGATCCAAAATCTTGTCGGTGAAAATCAGGATCAAGTTTCGGAGTTGTTTTTTGAGGTGCTCGTCTTTCCATACCCGGTACAAGTTGGTATAAGGTTCGAGGATATGCAGATGGGTATTCATTGTTTTTTTCTCATTCTCATCCTTGTCGCTGAGTCGCATATCCTCTATCAGTTTCCAGTCTTTCGTAAAGGCTTCCATATAACCGTTCTTTTCCGGGTCGAAACTATATTGTTCGATCGCCTTGAAGAGACGGATCGCATAATCCAACGCTTCTTTATCTCCGGTAGCCCGGTTGTACTCGCTTAATCCGTAGATAGCGAATCCTAAGGCGTAGATTTGCTTTTTGGTTTGCACCGGTTGACCGGTATAGTCTAATTCCCAGTAAATACCCTCGAATTCTTGGTCGTAGAATTTATCGATAAGGTAGCGTTTTGCACGGGTCGCCGTTTCCAGATATTCCGGCTTTCGTAATAAACGGTATGCGGCGGAGAATGTCCATAGGATACGGGCGTTCAAGATGGCGCCTTTAGGGGCATGTACGACTCGTTGGCCGTTTCCCGTGATTTGCCCATGGAAACCACCATACTCATTATCAATCATTCGGTTCATCCAAAAAGGGAGGATATTGTTCTCTAGCTCCCATTGAACCTCGTTTTGTAAATCTTCGGTGATTTTATTCATTTGTTTCTTTTCTTTTGGTTTCTAATGTAGCGGTGATTTCCTTCATCTTTGTCTCGCTAAGCGGATAGAAAGCGATAAATACAACAGACAGGATCGTACCTACGGCCGGTAAGAAACTGAGGAACATCTTGATTCCGCTAATCGTTTCCTCGCTTTGTACGGTATTGGCCTGAAATCCGAAGAAAGCGAGCAGCCAGCCTGTGATAGCCGTGCCGATCGCCCATCCGAATTTCTGGCTCATAGACGAGGAACTGAAGATCAATCCTGTGGCACGGTTCCCGGTTTTTAGTTCTGAGTAATCCGTGCAATCGGCGTACATGGACCAAAGTAAGGGGAAAATACTACCGGCGCAAATACTGATGAACACTTGGAACGTGAATATCAGGGCTAGATCCGTCTTGTCGAGCCAGAAAAAGAGGATGCTTAAGACCGAGGCGATCAGCATGGAGCCCATATAGGTTCTTTTCTTTCCGATCCGGTTGCTTAATGGGGCGGCCAAGATTACTCCGATAATGTTTGCCGCCTGTCCTACCGCCAGATATAATCCGCTTAAGACGAAGGAGACTCCGAAAAGAGATACATTGGCATAGGCTTCCTCAACGATAAAGTATTTGAAATAATATACGGTAGCCCCGTCGCGGATGGAATTGAAAACCAGAGCGGAGACACCTGCTCCCAATAGTATCCACCAAGGCTTGTTGCGCAATAGGTCTCTCAAGTCATCTTTTAACGAGCCTTGTTGCTCTTTAATCGGTTTTACCCGTTCTTTTGTCCATGCGAAACATCCATAAAAGAGAATGGCGCACAGGATAGCGATAACTACGACCGCTAGGGTCCATCCATGTTGTTGATCCGCCAATTCATCGCTATTTCCGCTAAAGAAACGCACCATCGGCATGAATAGCAACAGGGCTATAAAACTGCCGATATAGGCGAATACCATGCGGTACGTAGAAAGGGTATTACGGTCTTGCGGCAATGGACTCATTACTCCAAGCAAGGATGCGTAAGGCACGTTTATGGCGGAGTACACCATCATCATCAAGGAATAGGTGATATAGGCATAGATCAAATTACCTGTTTGTCCGAAAGAAGGAGTCGTGAAAGTGAGCACTCCGATAGCGGCGAACGGGATCGCCAGCCAAAGCAAATAAGGGCGAAATTTTCCCCAGCGTGTTTGCGTACGATCCGCCGCGACGCCGACAATCGGGTCAAAGACCGAGTCCCATATACGAGTTATCAAGAACATCGTACCTACGGCTGCTGCCGGTAATCCGAATACGTCCGTATAGAAAATCATCAAGTAAGCGCCAAACAGTTTCCAGAACATGGACGATGCCATGTCCCCGAAACCGTAGCCTATCTTCTCTGTTAGTTTAATCATATGAGTGGTTTTTGTAGGTTATTTCAGGAGTGGAAGATTTCGATCGATCAGCTTTTTCAGCGTCTCGACAGATGCGGTCGTAGTCAGCCCGTCGGCCGGAGTGTTCATGCAGTAATCTACCAATTTATCGATTGTGGATACAGCCACGTGCATACGGGTATCGGAGGATGCGTAGTAAATATATACGGTTCCATCCTCATCCGCGATCCATCCGTTAGAGAATAAAACGTTGGATACATCGCCGATCCGTTCCTCATTTTCCGGAGCCATGAAATAGCCGGCGGGTGTGGCGATAGGTCTCGTGGGATCTTCCAACGCGGTCATATACATATAAAGCACGTAACGTAATCCGGCGGCGCATCCCCGTACGCCATGGGCGAGATGTAACCAGCCTCTCGGTGTTTTGATCGGGTGGGGGCCTTCGCCATTTTTCACTTCCTTGATCGTATGGTAGTAACGTTGGTCGATGATGGTTTCTTCCTTGACTTCGGCGTGCGTGATATCATCAATCAAGGCCCATCCGATACCACCGCCACTTCCCGCGTCGATAAATCCGTCTTGGGGGCGGGTGTAAAGGGCATATTTACCATTTACGAATTCTGGGTGTAATACGACGTTACGTTGTTGGCTCTTGGTCTTTAAATCCGGGAGACGTTCCCAGTTTCTCAAGTCTTTTGTCCGGGCGATAGCTGCCGTGGCGGTTGCCGAGGATAGATCTCCGGGAGCTGCGTTCGGGTCATGGCGCTCGGCGCAAAAGATTCCGTAAACCCAGCCGTCTTCATGAGCGGTTAGGCGCATGTCGTAAATATTCGTGGCCGGGACAAGATCGTCCGGCATGGTTACCGGGTAATCCCAAAAACGGAAATTGTCTACTCCGTTCGGGCTTTCGGCTACGGCGAAGAAGGATTTACGGTCGCTTCCTTCTACACGTACCATTAATATATATTTACCATTCCATTTGATTGCGCCGGAGTTCATGGTTGCGTTCATGCCGATGCGTTCCATCAAGTAGGGGTTTGTCTTTTCATTTAAGTCATATCTCCAGAAGATCGGGGTATGTGCGGCTGTCAGTACAGGGTGTTGATAACGGGTGAAGATTCCGTTTCCGTCTTCTAAAGGGATATTTTTCCGGCTTAACAAGGTTTCGTGTTTAGCGAAGAGTTCGTTTACTTTTTCTTGAAATTGTTCCATGATGTTTTTGCTTTAAATGATATTATCAGATGGTGGGAGACGGGGCACGCCCCGTCTCTACAACTGGATATGACGTGATTTATCTGGTTATGTATGATGTTATTTATATAGGTTGATATCGGAGGCGAACAATGTTTTCGGATTTTCAAAGAACTTCTTGAAATCCTCGGCAGAGGCTTGTCCGGGATAAGGGCCAAAGAAGTGAGTGACTTTTTCACGGGCGTTTCTCCATACCAATACATAAGCGACCGGATATTTCTCCATGGCAGGCAGCAGGGTTCCCGTCCACCATGTGGAGTCTGGTATCCCTTCGTAGCCGGTCTCCGTGACCGCTATGATCTTATGGTTGGCTTTGCCTATGCTGTCTATTACTGAAAGACTGGTATCCATGCTTTTCAAGAAGAAATCCTTATCTTCCCGTTGGTAAGCGTCGAAGCCTAGGACGTCGATCAAGTCATGTCCGGGGTAACGTTCCAGATAAGACGCTTGATCCTGCGGCTCTGTACCTGTGGAATAAGCGTATACGATCTGGTCTGTTGCTCCGTGAGCGTTTAGATAATCGGCGGTCATTCGCCATAGCGCCTTGTATTCATCCGTGGTACATAAATTCTGTCCCCACCAGAACCAACTTCCGGTGTGTTCGTGCCAAGGACGGAATAGGACGGGAATCTTGGTGCCATCGCTTGTTTTCAAGGAAAGGATGAAATCATTCACTTTGCCTAGCCAACTTTGGAATTTCTCATAGTTCTCCCCTTCCGGAAGGATCGATTTCACGACAGCATGGTCTGATACGTCCCAAGCGTCCCCTCCGGTTTTAGGGTTACGGGGATGCCAACTTAAAGATACCAAGCCTCCCCGGTTATATTGGTTGATGATTTCCTTGCGTATTTTCTCGAAAGGTACTTTATCAAGGCTTTTATCTCCCCCGAGTTCGATCTCTCCAAGATCAAAGCTGATAACGGCCGGATAATCGCCGCATACTTTTCGCACGTCTGAGCCTCCTTCGTCAAATTCCCATCCGATCCCATAAACCGTATCATCGTGATGTCCGAACATGATTCCTTTTTGTGGAATCGCACGTAGGTTCTCTATTAAACGTTCTCTCGGCGAACCCTGTTCGCTTGTCGGCTCTAGTCCTTTCTTCGATGGTGAACAGGCGATTAATGCCCCTAGGCATAACATGGTAATTAATTTCGTGTTCTTCATGATAACTGTCTTTCTTTATGAACGCGAATGTAAGAGGTATCGGGCAGACAATCTAGTATTATTTTATCGGATAGTGGTATTATTTTTATTTCTTAGCTTGTACCTGTATACGTTCTTTCGAGGTTATCTTCTTCTCAAATACCCTTGTGTCGATCTTGATAGGCTCGCTCGTGAAATCCGGGACATTATAGGAATAGACAGAGCGATCGTAATAGGTTTCCGGATCTTCCTGGGGAAGGAGAAAGGGCTTGCTTATCTTGCCATTCTCATCCATGCTAGCCAGATAAAGGCGGGTATAAAGGCCGTCACCCCGGCGGCTACTGAAGACAAACCAGCGGGAGTTGCTACTCCAGTTGTGAAAGCTTTCGGTGTCATCGCTATTTACTTCGGATAGCTTGCGGAGGTCTCCGCTTGTCAAGTCCAGTAACCATAGATCCGCCTCTTTATGCCAGATCGAAAAGTTTCCGTAATCGGATAAGGTGAACATAATATATTTGCCGTCATAGGAAGGACGGGGGAAAGATACGCTTTTCCCTAAAGCCTCAGCGTTCACCAATGTATCGATACGGCTCCCGAATGTACCGGCAGAGGGATCAAAATCTATACTACATAAATTATATCTTATCTCTTTATATTCTTCGGGAATCTTTTTAGCCTCGGCGGAACAAAAGTAAAGCGTACGACCATCCGGGGAGAATGCGGGGAAGGTCTCGAACCTGTCTTTCTTTTGCAAAGAATCGCAAAGAAGTAGACGATGATCTGCCGGATGGTAAACGACTACATCAGATTCCAAATCCAAGACTTCTACCCGCTCGTCCTTAACCGTATGGAACGATTGCCGGGTGTTGTTCGTGGAATACGCTATATATTCGCCTCCGGGATGCCAGTAGGGATAGACGCAAGCGGCGATTGTCTGATCTGTTTTCGTGTTGAGGTATTCATCCTTATTGCCGGTTCTCATAAAAGTAGCTCCATGCGTTCCTCGGATGTGAAGACTGAAATGGCTCGGGTCCGTACGATTGAAGGCATGGCAGTTTACGCACATACCTTTGACCAGCGTGTTTTCCACCAAAGGTCTTTCTTTATGAGACGATAGATCACGCTCATAAATACCCATACGGCTATAGACTTCATAACCGGGAGCGATCTTTCGGTATACTAGGCCGTAATCGATCGGGTGGGGGCTGATGTACATGGGGAAAGGTTTGTAAGTACTCCATTTACCCTTTTGCTTGATACTGACAGTAAAGAGTAAACTATCGCCTTGATTGGAGTTGAGCAGTTGCTTCCACTCTTTTTCCGGGAAATTGACATGCTTCGCGTTTATATGTACCTCTTTGCCTTGGTGCCCTTTTACGATAACATCTATCCGTTCATAGGAGGTATCCGTATAAGAGAAATTCATTGGAGCTATCGTGGCGGGAACTGTTACCCCGATATAATCCGGATAGATGGACGGGTATTTCTCTATTTGTTCGGGGGATACCACCGAATCCCCACAAGCGGTAAATAACGCTATACATATACTATATAATAAGATAAGCTTTCTCATGGCCGTTTATTTTCTGAATAATAAGTAATACCAAAATGTCTTCTCGTATTTCGGGCGAAGGATAGGCTCGGAGTCTTTCTGCGTCATATAGACACGGGCGAACTCGCTTACCCCTTCCAATACGTTGCGGGAGATGCTCCAAGGAAGGCCTTGGAAATTAGGATGCTGCTGTGTCCAAATGAAAATCAATGCCTCTTGATAAGAGATGGGTATGTGGTTATAGCCCAGATCTTTTCCCAGCGGATAATATTTCATGAAACGTTCCAGATCCTTCTTTTGCAAGACATAGGCTAACATATACTCGAAAGCCATCCGGTTACTTTTGTTATGTTGCAGCAATAAGCCTAGCATGACATCCATTTCCGTGTCGCTAAACAAGAAATCTTCCGTATATCGGGCTTTTCTCAACCATCCCCATTCGGGATGCTTCTCTATCTTTTCATCGTTATTTAGGTAGCTCATGGCATGGGTCGCCCATTTCTTATAGAACAAGGTATGCTGCAAAGCCCGCAGGTATTTGGCGGCGACAGCGTATTGTCCATTGATCAAGTTGGTCTCGGCCAGACGCATATAGGCACGTCCGCTTTTCTTATAGTCGGGGATAGCCTCCATCGCCTCGAACATATAGCGCTGTGAGGAGTTGATCATTCCCAGATGATAGAATATCTCGCTGGTTGGGAGCGGTGAGGTAAAATCTCTTTGGAAGGTCGGGATCAATCCTTCCGTTCCATTCTGGTAGAAATGGAACATGCGATCCCCTAATTGTCCGGTCTTGGCGAGAGCCAGATTTAAGCAGGTCACGGAGAAGGGGGAATTAGGCTCTTTGTTTTCTGCCGCCTTGATGATCTGGTTCCATTGTTTCATGCGGGTGAGGTAGTCGTATTTCATAGCCTCCTCCTTATCCGAATTGCTGGCGGCGTGAATCCATGTGCCACCACCGATAAGGAGCAGGGTGGAGATAATACCCATCCATGCCTTAGTGCTCTTTACGGGTGGGGGAAGTAAAGCAAGTGCCCCGGGGGTTATGGCAACGGTAGCAATAACAACTAACAGGGTGTTGGGAACGATCATGGGGAAACGATAATAATCGATGCCGGTCATGAGGCTAAGCAATGGATATTGCGTAAGGCTTTGTGCCAATAGGGGGCATAGGATTCCAAGCAAGATGTAGATAGGAATCCAAATATAGGATTTGTTGTATGTGGCTGGCACGGATTTGATGCAATGCCCGATTATTACTCCGATCACGAAGATGAAATAGGCCCCACCACCTACCACCCAGTAGAGCACCGGCATCATTAGGAGCGTATAGATAATTCGTCCCCATGAATGAGCGGTTTTTCGCTGGATGACTAGAGCGAAGAGGGCGAGAGTTATGGAGACGGGGAATGCCAGCAGGGCATTCTCATCACATAAAAATACCCAGAGCAGGATGGAAGGGAGAAAGCTGAGCGGATACCAAAAGTCGGAAGCCCCCATTTGTTTGGCCAGCCAGTTTATTTGCCGTTGGATAAGCACGATAACGATCGCCAAGATCGTAGCCCCTGCCCAAGCGAAATAATAGAACTGCGTCAGGAACTCCGCTATATATTCAGCGATGCCTCCGGGATGGAGACATTTGTCGATTCCATATTCCGGCGTGAATAGGAATAACTGGAATTGCTCGTGGTAATGTAAATGATGAGGATAATAAAGTCCCCAAAACAGGCAAATCGCACAGCCGAATAATAAGGAGGCGATTCCTCTTATGTATCTATATTTACGTGTATTTTCCATGATTCTATTATTTAAAAGTCTCAGCTTCCTCGTCGTAGTAGATCTCTTGTACATCTTCAGCGTCGAAAGGAAGCTCGCTAGTGGATAATTCAGGTATATTATAAGATTTTAACGTGATATCGTAATGTTCCGGATCCTCTTGCGGGAGTACGAACGGTTTATAGGCTTTTCCCGTACTATCCACGTAAGAGAAATAAGGCTTTCCGTATAGTCCGTCATCCCGCTTACTGGCAAAGACAAACCAATGGCTGTTAGAGGACCAGCTATGGTAGGTATCCGATTTATCGGAGTTGACGGCAGGTAAGGTATCTATCTTCCCGGTCTGGAGGTTCATCATATGCAGGTCTGTTTCTCGGTGCCAGATCGGGAAGGTTCCATAATCGGCTACCGTGAAAAGCAGGTATTTACCGTCGGGCGATATCTTGGGATGGCAGGCGGAGCCATTATGCTTCTGGGCATCCCATACGGTCTCGATCCGTTGGCCCCATTCCTTGGTATCTTTATGGAAAGATATGCGGCATAGGGAATATTTTAGGTTATGGATACTATCGGGCAACGGCTGGATGGGAGCGGAGCAATAATAGATCCAGTTCCCATCGGGCGAGAAAGTTGGGAAAGTCTCTAACTCATCCTTCCGGCTAGTCAATGGGGAGGTGATGAGTTGTTTCTTTCTGAAATCTGCGACCATTAGGTCGGAGGTCGTATCATAGACTTCCAACCGCTTACTCCCTAACGAATGAAAAGCAGGGATGATAATATTCGTGGAAAAAACAGCGAACTGCCCCGATGGATGGAAATCGCCATAAACAGCCCCGTTTGGCAGATTGTCGTTGCTCAGTTTCAACTTCCTCAAATGTCCGTTACGGTTCAGCAGGGTGCCTCCTTGCTTTCCCCGTAAATGGAACATGGATAAACTTCCTTTCTTATTTCCGTAAATATGGCAGTTCATGCAAGAACCGTCGGTATCTTTGTTGTCGGCGATAATCCGTTCTTCAAAAGAATTAATCTCCCGTTCGCATAATTGGATTTTGTTCCATACCTCGTAACCCGGTTCGATAAGCCGGTAGCTTATATAACTATCCAGTTTCTCCGGAACTACTTGCCAGTAGAAAGAGGGGTAACGGAGCCATTTACCCTTGATACGGGCGACTACGGTTATTTGCAGGCGGTTGCCCACTTCCTGCTCTAAAAGGCTTTCCCATAGGTTTAAAGGGAAAATAGCTTTCTTTCCGAAAGATAATTGTATCTCTTTTGATTCCCCTTTCAAAGTTACTTGCATAGCGTCCGCATCGTTTCTCAATAAGAAGTTGAGAGGGGCGATATTCGTGGGAATCATGATATCCGTATAATCGGGATACATAGGGATTGGGTCTGTGGTATCCTCTATTTGCTTCGGGGTAGGGGCACATCCTGCCAGCAAGCAGATTATCCAGACGAGGTAATAGGTTATGTTCTCTTTCATGATTCTTACTTCTTTCATGGCTTACTCTCCTTTCCGGGCTCTGTGGTCGCAAAATGATAATAGAACCAATAGGTCTTGCCGTATTTCTCTTTCAAACTCGTGTCCTTTGCCTCATAAAGCCGGGTATAATCGGCGAATTCTTTCGCTATCTCTACCGGGATTTGGTATTTTATAAGCTCTTCCGCACGGATATTACCTTGGCGGGCGAGATGGATCAGCAGGGCCTCGGCGAAAATGGGACTAGAGACCTTACCCGGTACATAATCTTCTACAAAAGAACGGAGATCTTTGGAGAGTAAATGATAGCAGAGTAAATATTCGTAAGCACGGAGATTGCCGGCGTTCGAGGCGACTAAGTTCTGTAAGGAAGTCACGGCATCGTTACCGGAACGTAGTTGGTCTTGGGTCGGGATGTCTCTGCGTTTCTTCTCCAGCCACTCCTTTACTTGCGGGGTTTGCTGACCGGGTATTCTCTTTTCGGCCCAGCTTTTATGAAGGAGTGTCTTGTCTAATATACGTAGATATTTAAGAGCTGCCTCATCATCCCCATTGACCAGATTGATCTCAGCCAGCCGTTTGATCATACGGCTACCCGAATTGCGAGGAGAGAAGATCATACTTAGCATGGCGCAATGCTCGGCCATAGTCATATCTCCTAACGTGAACCATAACTCGTTGGCGAATAGGATAGAGAGAAAAGAAGCGGATGGGTTCACGGGAAGGATCAACCCATTCGTACCCGGTTGATTCCACGCTAGGAGGTTCCGGGAGAGAGATACGGGTGAGTTGATCTCGGATGGATGCGTGGCATTGTACAGGTTCCGGTAATAGGTCACCCAAAGGATTTGGCGGTCTGTCTCGAGATGTTTCCTCATCTTTTGTATATTTCCGAAATAATGTTCCACATCGAGGCTGAGTACATACTCCCGGTCGAGATCCGGCTTACTCCACCAAGTGGTAGCGGGATATTGGGTCGCTGGAAGAAGCAATATACCAACTGCGAGCAGGGCACTTAGCTTTTGATGGTGCGCTATGATTCCGGCGGCCAGCATAAGGGCCAGACAGAGCCATGCCCCGTACCCGAAGCACCAATAGCAAAGAAGCATGGCGGGAATGCAGGTAAGAAGACGTTGCCCCTCAGTTTGGCTCCGGCTATATAACAGGAAAACACCTTCTGCTCCGATCAAGGAGAGAGTTGCGGATAACGGATAGGCGAGTCCGCAAGACCTTCCGGCCTCCCATAATACAAGTAGTATCATAAGAGGAAGGGCGTATCTCTTGCTGACGAATTGCCGGAATGTCCGATAGGTAAGCAGGGCAAATAAAGTTAAGACAACGCTTAGGATGAACGGGCCTCCCCCGATATAATAAAAGAATTGCGTGAGGAAATCGCCGGTGAGACAAGCCAGCCACGCTTCCTCCTGAAAATATCCACGGAGAAACTCACCGCTGTACAAGAACAGCATCATTTGCTCTTTGTGGAACAAATGATAGGGGTACATCCAGAAGAAGAAAGCGAAGATCGCTATCGCCAGTACCGCTAGCGTGATCGACAGATCCTGTTTAATGATTCGCTTCATCCAGTTCCTTTCGTTGCTCTTCGGTCAAGGAGGTTTTTATCATCTTATAGAGGAATTTCCCGACCGTTTGGTTGATATGTTCTTTCATGAACGCATAATTAAAAGCTTGCGTCTCTACTCTCAAGGAATCCCATGTCTGCTTGATGCGGGTGGAATCTTCCGGCGAGCAAGTCTTAAGCGCTGTCCATAGGGCATAGGATTCGCTATTGGTCTTTTGCTTCCGGTCTTTCCAATGCTGCAAGGCGTCGTTTTGCGGTGTACCGGAGGCCGAGCTGATGGAGTCTATCCGTACTGAGGTCACACCCGGTTCCGTTACGACCAGTAGCTCTTGGAACTTGAGACGCAAAAGGATGCGCATACGGAGGACTTTCATCTCTTCTCCCGTTCCTTGGAAAGTAAACCGTGCGTTCTCTATTCTCGTAGAATCGATATTTTCGATTGAGGCGTTTTCCATGGGTGCCAGATAAATCCATTCCCCATCCTGCTGCGCAGTGGGTAAGGTGCCTTCTATGATGTATTGGGAGTCGTTAGATTGACAGGCAAATAGGCACAACAAAGTGAATACTCCTATAAATAGATATTTCATCGATCGTGTTCATTAGTAATTAGAGACTCAAAGTTTAGACTGCGTAAAGTTAGTGTTTTTTCGGAAAAAGGAATGATGTTTTTTTGACAAAGGGTGATACTTAATTTACGTAGCTGTTGGGGAGGAATGAAAAAAGGAGAACGCTGATTAAGACATCCTCCCTTTTTATGAAATAAAGAACAATTAAGCGTTTAGGACTTTCTTGAAGCGATGGATAAATTCCTTGGCCTCATCCATCGTCAAACAAAGCGGAGGAAGCAGACGGATCGTATTCGTTCCGGCTACGCCCGTGAACACTTTCTCCTCAAAGAGAAGTTTGCTACGCACTTCCTTGATAGATTCCTCGAACTCGATACCGATCATCAAACCACGGCCCCGAATTTCCTTGATACCCGGAAGTTTATGAAGCTCTTCCAATAAATAGGCACCCACTTTCGCTGCGTTATCAATCAAACGCTCGTCTTCCATTATATCAAGAACGGCGATAGCGGCTGCACAAGCCAAATGGTTACCGCCGAAAGTAGTGCCGAGCATACCATAAACCGGCTTGAATTTCGGACTGATCAATAACCCACCCATCGGGAAGCCATTGGCGATACCTTTCGCTACCGAGATCAAATCTGGCTTGATACCGGCATATTGATGCGCGAAGAATTTACCGCTTCTTCCATATCCGGATTGAATCTCATCCAAGATCAGACAGGCATCATAAGTCGTACACAGGTTGCGTAACTCACGCATAAAATCATCCGTTGGCAATTGGATGCCACCTACACCTTGGATACCTTCGATGATCACGGACGATACATCCCCCTTCTTCAACTCTTCCTCTACGGCGGAAGCGTCGTTCAATGGAAGATAAGTAACCGCTAGATCCTCATTTACCGGAGCGATGATCTTCGGGTTATCCGTGACACGTACGGCGGCGGAGGTACGCCCATGAAAGGCGTGCTTGAATGCGATCACCCGCTTCTTCCCGTTATGGAAAGAGGCGAGCTTTAACGCATTCTCGTTCGCCTCCGCTCCGGAGTTGATCAAGAACAACGAATAATCATCGTAGCCGGAAGCCTTCCCTAGCTTATCCGCTAATTTTTGTTGCAAGCTATTGATAACCGAGTTCGAGTAAAAGCCTAATTTATTTACCTGCTCGGTAATCGCCTTTACGTAAGTAGGGTGGCTGTGCCCCACCGAGATCACGGCATGGCCGCCATATAAGTCGAGGTACTCGTTTCCCTCGCTATCCCATACATGGCATCCTTTGCCTTGTACGATCTCTATATTAAATAATGGATATACGTCGAATAAATTCATCTTTGTCGTATTTTTTAAAACGCTGAGGGTTTTAAGTGTAAGCCAACCGTCTCCTCCAACCCGAACAATAAGTTCATGTTGTGGACCGCTTGGCCGCTAGCACCCTTCAATAAGTTATCGATCATAGAGATGATAAGAAGCTTATCATCTATTTTCTGTAAGTGGATCAAGCATTTATTCGTATTTACCACTTGTTTCAAATCCGGGTTCTTATCAGTGATAAACGTGAAGCTGTGATCATCATAGTATTCCTCATAAATACGTCGGATCTCTACCAAGTCGATCTTGCAATCGATGTATGTCGTGGCGAATATACCACGGGAGAAATTACCGCGTACGGGGATGAAGTTGATCCGGCTTGAATAGCTCTTCTGCAACTGGCTCAAGCTTTGGTTGATCTCGGCCAAGTGCTGATGCGTAAAAGGCTTATAGATCGATATGTTGTCGTTGCGCCAGCTAAAGTGAGAGGTGGAAGAAGGCTTCACGCCCGCTCCCGTCGATCCCGTGATGGCATTGACATGCAAGTCGGAATTCAGCATCAAGTGCTTCGCCAACGGCAATACGCCCAATTGGATGCAAGTAGCGAAACAACCGGGGTTCGCTATATGCCGGGCGTTGCAAATCCGGCGGCGGTTCAATTCCGGCAGGCCGTACACGAAATCGTGCTCCGGGCCTTCGATCCGGTAGTCCATGCTCAGGTCGATAATCTTCACGTTCTCGGGGACCGTGTGGCTCTCCATGAACTTTTTCGTATCGCCATGAGCGGTACAGAAGAACAGAAGGTCGATGCTATCTAACGGCAACTCGCTGGTGAACACCAAATCCGTCTCGCCATAAAGACCGCCATGCACGTCCGTGATCTTGTTACCGGCGTTACTGCTACTGTTTATAAATGTAAGCTCGGCATCAGGGTGGTTTAGGAGCAGGCGGATCAATTCACCCGCCGTGTAACCCGCTCCGCCTATAATTCCGCATTTAATCATATCTCTTCGTCTTTATGGTTCGTATAATAAACACGCAACGGAGTGGAAAGAACCTTGATGAAGCCTTTAGCGTCCTCGGCGGTCCAACCTTTCTGCATCTCTCCGTACTCACCGAATTTCGTCTTCACCAAGTCATCCTCAGATTCTACGCCAACGGTAGAGAAGGACAACGGACGAAGCTCCAGAATAGCCGTACCGTTCACGTTACGCTGAGACTCTTGCAACATCGCCTCGATATCGCGCATCACCGGTTCCAGATATTGGCTCTCGTGCAAGAACATGCCGTACCAGTTCGCTACCTGATCCTTCCAGTATTGTTGCCATTTGCTCAACGTATATTTCTCTAGGAAGCGGTGCGCCCCGATAATCAACATAGGAGCGGCAGCCTCGAAACCGACTCGTCCCTTGATACCGATGATCGTATCGCCCACGTGCATATCACGGCCGATACCGTAAGCGGCCCCGATCTCCTCGATCTTCTGGATAGCGGCGATCTTATCCTCGAACACCTCACCATTCACGGCATGAACCTCACCGTTCTTGAACTCGATGCGCAATTGCTCGCTGCCGGTCTTCTCCACTTGTTTCAGATAAGCGCTCTCGGGCAGTCCTTGCGCGGAATCAAGAATCTCGCCACCGCAGATAGAGGTTCCCCAAAGACCTACGTTATAGGAATATTTCAACTTCGTGAAATCGGCCTCGAAACCGTGCTCCTTCAAGTAGTTGATCTCAAAATCACGGCTCAAGGCCATATCGCGGGTCAACGTGATAATCTCCACGTTCGGAGCCAATACCAAGAAAGTCATATCGAAACGGATCTGGTCGTTACCGGCTCCGGTAGAACCATGGGCGATAGCGTCGGCGCCAATCTCGTTCGCGTAGCGGGCGATCGCCAAGGCTTGGAAGATACGCTCGGAGCTTACGGAGATCGGATACGTACCATTACGCAGCACGTTTCCGAAAATCATGTACTTCAAGCTCTTCTCGTAATACTCTTTCGTAACGTCGATCGTCACGTATTTCGTGGCGCCTAGCTTATAGGCGTTCTCCTCGTTTTGTTTCAATTGTTCCTCGCTGAAACCACCTGTGTTAGCGCAAGCGGCGTATACCTCGTATCCTTTTTCTTTAGCCAGATACATGACCGTGAATGAGGTATCCAAACCTCCGCTGAACGCTACTACTACTTTCTTCTTCATCGTTTCTTTATTTTATGTTGTTTTTCTATCGTATTAATTTAGTCCTTTTTAGTCTGATTACGGGCCTCCCGCTCTCGTTGCGCACGATGCGGATCGGCCGGGTCGAACAGCATGGCCGTGCAGATGCAATACTTACGTTCGGTGCGTTCCAAGATATCGTGGTTCACGCAACCGTTGCAACCTCGCCAGAAAGCCTCATCGTCCGTCAAGTCGGAGAACGTAACCGGTACATATCCCAGCTCGGTATTCATCTTCATCACGGCAGCGCCGGAGGTAAGGCTGAATATCTTCGCTTTCGGCCAGCGCATGCGGGCAAGTTGGAAAGTCATGTCTTTGATGCGTTTCGCGATACCCAAGCCCCGGAAATTCGGATGTACGATCAAGCCGGAGGTAGTCACGTACTGCTTGTTTCCCCATGACTCGATATAACTAAACCCGGCGAACTCGTTTCCCGCCAAGGCGATCACCGCTTTGCCCTCTTTCATCTTCTGGGCCACATACTCGTGCGTACGTTTGGCGATACCCGTGCCCCGGACTTTAGCGGCAGACTCGATCGTATCTAGGATCGTATCCACATATACCTCGTGAGAGGCATCAGCGATCATAACATCAATTTCTATTTCTTGTTCCATTTTATTGTTTGTTCTTAGTTTTTTCCTTTTATATAAAATGTGATAAAGCGGCAATCACCTTCTCTTGGCTCACACCGTTGCGGGGGATTACCAAGATCGTATCGTCTCCGGCTATGGTGGCCAGTATCTCGCTGGGGGCATGGGAGTCTATGTCCGAGGCAATTCCCATGGCGTAACCCGGTCGTGTCTTCACCACCGCCAAGTTTCCGGAAAACTCGATATTCGGCTTTTTCTTGCCTTCAGGCTGTGCTTGTTTGCTTATACTCTCTTCGGGAAGGCGATATACATAATCTCCGGTTCCGTCGTGTACCTTGGCTACTTTCAGTTGCTTGATGTCGCGGGAAAGCGTAGCTTGCGTAACCGAGAATCCGCTATCTTCCAGTTCTTTAAGCAGTTCTTCTTGATTACTTATCACTTTCGTCTGTATAATACCGCAAATGGCATCCAATCGTTCCTTCTTTGTACTCATGTTGTATATTTATGCAAAACAGGCTGCAAATATAAAGAGTATTGTTGAATAAATATACAATCAAGGGCTTTTTTTTCTGATATAAGTAGGGGGTAAGGGATTTTCCTGCTTAGCTTAGGTTTAATCACTGTAAGTGTTAGGCATTTCATCTATTTATATTCATCTTTTATCAGCCGTTGGAGGATCATGCAACAGCTGTTAGAAGATCATGTACCAATTGGTGGATGATCATGCAATGGATGGTAGATGATGAATGTCATTCAAAGAAAAGGCTAATACTCCCTATAGAAAGAACGAAAGGGGGTGCTCGTTTTGAACAAAATGGTAGTATCTTTGCGTTATTAAAAAGAGAGTATCAGGTTTAATTTCAAGTAAAAGGATATGAGAAAAATAGCAAGTTTATTCGTGGCCTTGCTTTTATTGGCAGGCTGTTCCAGCGTACCGTTGACAGGACGTAAGCAAGTGTTGTTGGTTTCGGACCAAGAGGTGTTATCGTCCAGCCTTACCCAGTACAACGATTATATAAAGACGGCGAAGAAGTCGACGAACGCGAACAAGAGCGCTATGGTAACCCGGGTCGGAAAGAGGATAGCCGCCGCTACGGAGGACTATTTGCGGGCGAACGGGATGGCGGATGAGGTAAAAAACTTCTCTTGGGAGTTTAATTTGGTGAATGATCCGCAGGTGAACGCCTTCTGTATGCCGGGAGGCAAGATCGTGGTGTACGAGGGATTGCTGCCTTTAGTTTCCTCGGACGATGAATTGGCGGTGGTCATCGGGCATGAGGTCGCCCATGCCGTAGCTAAACACAGCAATGAGCGTATGAGCCAGCAACTAATGGCCCAATACGGGGCGGCTATTTTAGGTGCGGCTGTAAGCAATAAGAGCGCGGCGGTACAGCAAGCGGCCAATACAGTATATGGTGTGGGAGCGCAGTATGGCGTAATGCTTCCTTTCTCCCGTAAGCACGAGTCGGAAGCGGATTATATGGGATTGGTATTCATGACTATGGCGGGATACAATCCGGACGTGGCAGTCAACTTCTGGCAAAAGATGTCCGCCGGAAAGAGTGGCTCTACGCCGGAATTTATGAGTACGCACCCCAGTGATGCCACTCGTATAGCGGAAATCCAAAAAGTCCTACCCGCAATCAAAACCAAATACAAAAAGTAGTTGACAGTTGACAAGTGACAGCTATTTTACCACTTGTCTCAATTTTCAATTCTCAATTTTCAATTAAACAAGATTCCCATCTTGTTCATTAAGAAACAAGCATTCATATTCTGGGCTATCCCTTCTCTTAGTTGATAAGAGAAGGATAGCTCCTCGTCTTTTATATCCGCTTCGAAGCGGTAATTCTTTATTTGTTCCGGGAACTCTTCCTCCAAAGTACCCAACACTAAATCGTGGGTGGCGATGATGCCGCAAGCCTTATAAGCGACCAGCTGTTTCATAAGGGCAAGAGAGCCTTTCTGCTTGTCGATAGAATTTGTTCCCTTCAAGATCTCGTCCAAGATGATAAATAGCTTCTCCCCGTTTTGCAGCCTGTCGATAATCATTTTCAGCCGTTTCAACTCCGCGAAGAAATAAGACTCGTTGCTAGCCAAGGAATCCGAGGTACGCAAGCTGGTAACCATGTGGGCGGGATAAACCGTCAAGGAGGCGGCACAGACCGGAGCGCCTACGCAAGCCAATAAGTAATTGACACCGATCGTCCGGAGGTATGTACTTTTTCCGGCCATATTCGCTCCGGTGATAATCAGGAACCAAGGACTTTTGCGGATATCGATATCGTTCTTTACGCAGACATCCCGGTTCAAAAGAGGATGTCCCAAAGCCTTGCCTTCCATCTGGAAATAAGTGTCGGCGATCTCCGGATAGATGTATTCCGGATGGTTGAAAGCGAAACCACCCAACGAGTTCAGCGCGTCGAAACGAGCCAGCGCGTCGAACCAAAGCGGAAGTTTATCGGAGTAAGTCTGAATCCAGCGTTCCAAAAGGATGGCATGGCGTGTATCCCGCAAGTAGAAGAGATTGAAAATGATACCCGCCAAACTGAATCGTTGGTCTAATCCTCCGATATACGACGACAAGCGTTTGATAGCATGCGAGGCCAATTCCTTCTCATTCGCTAATTGCCCGCTGATCTCTTTCAGCTCTTCCGACTGGAAATTATCTTCTTCCACACATTGCATCAGCTTTGAGTACCGATTGAAAATAGACTCCATCTTATTGACGGTCGCGTAAAGCGCATTGATTTCCTTGGCTCGTCCGTAAGCGATCACTAACGTGATTAAGAAATAAATATTCAATAAACTCCCGCTGATCCAATCCAGCGAGTAAGCGATACCCAATACGATCCACAACACTGGGACCGCCCAGATCAATAGTTTCCACGGTAGGCTATCAACGAATTTATGCTTACGCCGAGTGAGTCGGTCCATAAAGTTGATATCGTTGTCTCTCGTATCTTGCGTGTCCTGCCGGATGATTCCCGTCACATAGAAATGCTGCCGTAAGGCGGATAAAGCCGCTAATTCCTTGACAGCCTCTTGCCGTTTGACGATCTCCTTCTTATCCGTCAAGGGATTCGAGAGCCAACTGGCCAGTCGTTCCCGCCCGAACCCGGTTACGGTACGATTGAGCGATTGAAATAAGGAGCGGTCTCCAAACACATCCAGATCCAAGCAGAAAGAGTGCTCGCCCGAGATCTTATCGGCCGCCCCATCGAACGCGCTGAAATCATAGTCCAGTCCTTTTAGCTCATCCTCGTTTAGTTTAATCAAGGTCTCGGCGTATACTTTTCGTGCGTACATTTTATTATGGTACCACATCAGGAGCGCAAACGGGATGATATAAGCGAAGGTGATCCCCGTCAGCCATTGCCAACTCTCATCCCTGAATATCCATAAGGAGAGGATCGCTCCCACCACTAAAGCCAACCGGATACTCCCCATCAAATGGATCTTCTTTTTCAAATTACCCAAGCGCCGTGTATAAGCGTCGATATTTTCTTTGTAATAACTATAGATTTCTTCCATAGCCGCGAATATAGGAAAAATGAACTAACCTCTTGAATTTTGGTTTATATATTATATTCATAGGTGAAATGACCATTATTCATGTAATTTGGGCGATAAAGCCAACTGCCGTTTCCCCTATATTCGCGGACATATTTATAATTTAAGATCATTTATGAAAAAAACGATTATATCCTTTCTCTTCCTTCTTGTTTGCGGTATGGCACATTCGCAAGTTTTAGCGAAAGGGCCGGAAGAGAGTTATAATGCGGATAGTATTCGTGCGATTTTGGATAAGTCACCTTATTTTACCTTATTCAAGGACAATTATTTTATTGGCGGTATCCCTATCGGCAACAAGCCTACGGCGAGAAACTCCGACGTTAAATTCCAGTTGAGCATCGCCCAGCGTCTTACGAAAAGTAAACTCCCCTTCGATACCTATCTTTTCTTGCAATACACGCAAAAGGCTTTTTGGAATGTCTTTCAAGAGTCCTTGCCGATGCGCGACTTGAATTTTAATCCGGGTATCGGTTTGGGGCACCTTATCGTGCATAAGAATAAATATATCGGGAAAGGCTATTTGATGGTCGAGCACGAGTCGAACGGTAAAGATAGCATCTTCTCCCGAAGTTGGAACAAGATCACCCTAGCGGCGGCTGTCCTGTTGAATAAGAACTGGGAAGTTCAATTCAAGGGCTGGATACCGATCGTGGACGGTAAGGAAAATAAAGACATCCTTAAATATAATGGTATATTCCAAGTAGCCGCCAATTACCGGACAGACAACAGGCGCTTTAACTGCGGGGTTATCTTGACCAAACGAAAGACTTGGTTCAGCTTTAACACTCAGATCGAGTTGAGCTATAAGTTTAATAATAACGAGAACCAATATTTCTTCCTGCAATATTATAATGGTTACGGTGAGAACCTTTTGGAATACAATCAATACAAAAGCATGCTGCGGATCGGTTTCGTGATCAAGCCGCAAGATTTCAGTATTTACTAAAAAATATCCTTCTTGATAGATCTCATTGATCGGGCGATAGATGTAATATATGATACATTTCGTTTCTTTAGGAAACAATACATTTACAGACTTTGTTTTCTAATATATTGAACGTTTCCCGGATAATTAAAGAGATACGCCATGAAGGAAAAAATTGAAAAATTAAAAGCTCTCAACCACAAAGCTGAGTTAGGGGGCGGAGAAGACCGCATTGCGAAGCAACATGCGGCAGGTAAACTAACCGCTAGAGAAAGAATCGAACTACTATTGGAAAAAGGTAGTTTCGTGGAAATCGACAAGTTCGTGACACATACGTGCCATGAGTTCGGTTTAGAAAAACAGCGTCCATTAGGGGATGGCGTGGTCACCGGTTACGGAATGATCGGGCAACGCACGGTATTTGTTTTCGCTCAGGACTTCACGGTATTCGGTGGAGCCTTGTCCGAGACGTATGCCCGTAAGATCTGTAAGATCATGGACATGGCAACGGAACTAGGCGCTCCGGTGATCGGGTTGAACGATTCGGGAGGCGCACGTATTCAAGAAGGAGTTCGTTCCTTGGCGGGATACGCCGAGATATTCCTCCGGAACTCGTTGGCTTCGGGCGTGATCCCGCAGATTAGCGCCATTATGGGCCCGTGTGCGGGTGGAGCGGTTTACTCGCCGGCGTTGACGGACTTTATCTTTATGGTAAAACAAACGAGCTATATGTTTATCACCGGCCCGGAGGTCGTGAAAAGCGTGACGCAAGAAGAGGTTACGATGGAGAATCTGGGAGGCTCGGAAGTGCATAGCACCCGTTCCGGAGTGGCTCATTGCACGGCGGATAACGATATGGATTGTATCTTGAAGATACGTGAGTTGATGTCGTTCTTGCCGAATAATAATATGGAAGAGCCGCCATTCGTTCCTACTACCGATAGCCCGAACCGCATCGATCCGCAATTGGATCTGCTGGTTCCTACTAATCCCAACCAGCCGTACGACATGAAAGAGTTGATCCTTTCCGTGGCTGATGATCAAAACTTCTTCGAGATACAAGAGGAATATGCCAAGAACATCATTATCGGTTATATCCGTTTGAATGGAAAGACGATCGGTGTCGTGGCGAATCAACCTGCCGCGTTGGCCGGTACGCTGGATATCAATGCGTCCGTAAAGGCCGCCCGTTTCGTCCGTTTCTGCGATGCGTTTAATATACCGTTGTTGACGCTGGTGGATGTACCGGGTTTCTTGCCGGGCGTGAACCAAGAGTACGAGGGAATTATCCGTCATGGCGCTAAGTTATTGTATGCGTATTGCGAGGCTACCGTGCCGAAAGTGACCGTCATTACCCGAAAGGCTTACGGTGGCGCTTACGACGTGATGAGCTCCAAGCATATCCGGGGCGATATCAACTTCGCTTATCCAACCGCCGAGATCGCTGTCATGGGACCGGATGGTGCCGTGAATATCTTGTTCCGTAAGGATTTGAAGACCGCGGAAGATCCCGAAGGCAAACGGAAGGAATTGCAAGCCGATTACCGGGAGAAGTTCGCTAACCCGTACCGGGCCGCTGAGTTAGGCTATGTAGACGAGATCATCGAGCCGTCTATCACACGCAGCCGCTTGATCCGTAGTTTTGAGTTGCTGGCCAACAAACGGCAATCCAATCCTCCGAAGAAGCATTCCAATATTCCTCTTTAAAAACGAATCCTTATGATAAAGAAAGTATTAGTAGCCAATCGTGGCGAGATAGCGATGCGGATATTCCGCACCTGCCGGGTGATGAACATCCCGACCGTAGCGATCTATACGCATGTGGATCGCGGAGCATTACATGTACGTTATGCGGAGGAAGCCTACTGCATCTCGGAAGATGAAGCGGATACCTCTTACTTGAAGCCGGACTTGATCCTTGAGATCGCCAAGAAGACAGGAGCCGCCATTCATCCGGGTTACGGTTTTTTGTCGGAGAACGCCGACTTCGCTCGTCGTTGCGAGGAGGAGGGCGTGATCTTTATCGGCCCGAGCGCCGACGTGATTGCGAAGATGGGTATCAAGACCGAGGCCCGTAAGATCATGAAAGAAGCCGGTGTGCCGGTTGTACCCGGAACGGAAAAGCCGGTGACGGACATAGAGGATGCCAAGAAAGTAGCCGCCGAGGTGGGTTATCCGATTATGCTAAAGGCGCTTGCCGGAGGCGGTGGAAAGGGTATGCGTTTGGTACATAGCGAGGATGAGATGGAAGCGGCTTTCCGTATGTCTCGTTCCGAGGCTGCCAACTCATTCGGAAACGACGCCATCTATATCGAGAAGTATATCGAGAACCCCCATCATATCGAGGTGCAGGTACTCGGGGATAAATATGGGAACGTGATCCATCTGTATGAGCGTGAGTGCTCTATCCAGCGCCGTAACCAGAAAGTGATCGAGGAAGCGCCCTCTCCATTCGTGAAGGAGGCCGCTCGCCAGAAGATGTTGGCCGTAGCGGTGGAGGCTTGCAAGAAAATCGGTTACTACAGTGCCGGGACGTTGGAGTTCATGATGGATAAGGACCAGAACTTCTATTTCCTCGAGATGAATACCCGCCTTCAAGTGGAGCATCTGGTGACGGAGGAGACAACGGGCGTGGACTTGGTGCGCGATATGGTCTTGGTGGCCGCAGGAAATCGTCTGCCTTATAAGCAGGAAGATGTGGCTTGCCGGGGGCATGCCTTGGAATGCCGTATCTACGCGGAGGACCCGGAAAATAACTTTATGCCCTCTCCGGGCGTGATCAAGGTGCGTGAGGCTCCCGAGGGACGTAACGTACGTCTGGATAGCGCCGCTTACGCCGGTTTCGAGGTGTCCTTGCATTACGATCCGATGATCGCCAAGCTTTGCACATGGGGCCGGACCCGTGAGTCCGCCATCTCGAATATGATACGTGCCTTGCGGGAATACAAGATCTTGGGAATCAAGACAACGATTCCGTTCCACCTGCGTGTGTTGCATAACGCGACCTTCTTGAAGGGGAATTACGATACGACCTTTATCGACACCAAGTTCGATAAGGAAGACTTGAAGCGTCGCCAGAACAGCGACCCGACCGTCGCCGTGATCGCCGCCGCCTTGAAGCATTACGAGGAGGAGAAAGAGGCGGCCGCCCGTGCGACGACCGTTCCGCTGGTAGGGGAGTCCCTGTGGAAGCACTACGGGAAGTTACAAATGTTGGCCAATAACTTTTAATGAGAGGAGGAATGATTATGTCAAAGGCTTTAGCGACTTATTTTGCCACGGTTAACGATATTCCCGACACAGAGTTCAAGGTAGAGATTCTGGAAGACGGGCCTATCAAGAAAGTATCCGTAAACGGTACCGTTTATGATGTAGATTACAATCTGGGCGGAGATACGATCCACTCGATCATCATGAACCATAAATCTCATGGCGTACAAATATCCAGTGTTGGAGATTCCACCTATGAGGTAAAGAATAAAGGTGATTATTTCCAAGTACAGGTGATTGACGAGTTGAAGAAATTACGCCTGTCGAGAACCAGTTCCAAGACGGTCGGCCGTCAGGTCATACAGGCCCAGATGCCGGGCGTGATCCAGAAGGTATATGTCAAGGTAGGCGATGAGGTCAAGGCGGGAGACCCGCTTTGCGTATTGGTTGCCATGAAGATGGAGAACGAGATCCGTACGCCGATCGATGGAGTGGTGAAAGAGGTGTATGTCAATGAGACGGACAAGGTCTCCGTGGGTGATAAGATGTTGGTTGTAGAGTGAATTGTCTCGGGGTTATAGTTTTCGCTCGAGAGAATAGGAAAGGAATCGGAGTAGTCCGGTTCCTTTCGCATGTTTGGTAAAATTATCTTAAAAAACATTCTGTTTTTCTATCGTGTTACAGAGTTATTATTTCTACATTTGTAGCGTTTAAACCTAAATCATGAAGTTATGTTGACAGCAATGGTCATTGTGTTCCTTGTCGGTTATTTGATGATCGCATTGGAACATCCTCTAAAGATAAACAAGGCGGGAACGGCTTTGCTTATTGGTACTATCTTATGGGTTATGTACACGTACGCGGCCCCGTTTTTCATCCCGAGGGCCTCGGCAGAGGAATTCAGCTTGTTCTTGGAATCGTTCCCCTCTTTGGGTTCTTTAACGTTTAAGGAACAATGTACCCGGTTCGTCGTGGAGCATCAGGTTCTGGATAGTATCGGAGAGATCGCCGAGACGCTTATATTCCTGATCGGGGCGATGATAACCGTGGAGCTGATCGATGCCCATGGCGGTTTCATGTTTATCACGAATCATATTACCACGAAGAAAAAGAAGAAACTGCTGGCGTTGATCGCCGTGATCACGTTCTTTATGTCGGCCGTGTTGGACAACCTTACGACCTCGATTGTCATGATCATGCTGATCCGTAAGTTGCTCGGGAATTATAAAGAGCGGTGGGTGTTCGGCAGTATCATTATTATAGCGGCGAATAGCGGTGGCGCTTGGTCACCGATCGGCGACGTGACTACGATCATGCTTTGGGTAAGAGGAAATATCTCCACCTCATCCACGATCCCCCATTTGATCCTGCCGAGTATCGTATCGGCGTTGATCCCGGTCTTGATCGCCATGCGTTTCTTGCATGGCAACGTGACGCCCCCTAACGCGTTCTCGCAAATGGAGGCGGACAATGAGTTGCTGAAGAAATTGAAGGATAAGGAGAAGTTATCGATCTTGATCATCGGTGTGTTGTGTTTATTGTTCGTGCCTGTATTCAAGACGGTTACTCATCTTCCCCCGTTTATGGGTATCTTGATGGGAGTGGGTATTCTTTGGTTCTATACGGAGATGCTATACGCCCGTAAACCGATCGACGAGGACTTGAAATTGCGTTTGTCCAAGGTGGTTCACCGTATAGACGGGGCGACCTTGTTATTCTTCCTCGGAATCCTTTTGGCGGTGGATGCCTTGCGTTGCAGCGGCGTATTGTCGGATTTCGCTTTCTGGCTGGACGATACGGTAGGCAATGTGTATGCGGTGAACCTGATTATCGGCGCCTTATCGTCTATCGTGGATAATGTTCCGTTGGTAGCGGGTGCTATCGGTATGTACCCGGTGGCTACGGACGCTATGGTGGCTGCGGCGACTGATCCGGCTTATCTGGCGAACTTCATGCAAGACGGCGTGTTCTGGCAGTTCTTGGCTTATTGCGCAGGAGTAGGTGGAAGTATGTTGATCATCGGTTCCGCCGCCGGAGTCGTCGTGATGGGCTTGGAACGGATCAATTTTATTTGGTACTTGAAGAATATCTCTCTGTTGGCCTTGGCGGGATATTTGTCCGGCGCGGTGGTATATATTCTCCAGAATTTGATATTATAATAAGTATATGATATTAATTGCGGATAGCGGATCTACAAAGACGGAGTGGTGCCTGGCGGATCAAGGCAGACCGGTGCGTACGGTCGTGACAGCGGGTACCAATCCTTATTTCCAGACACGGGAGGAGATTGCCGGAGAAATCCGGGGTGCCTTATTGCCTGCGTTGAGGGGTGAGCGGATCGATGCCATTTACTTCTATGGCGCCGGTTGCGCCTTCCCGGAGAAGAACCGGATCGTGGAAGAGGCGATTACGCCTTATATCCCGGCTCCCATAGAGGTGTATAGTGACTTGATGGCGGCTGCTCGTGCCTTATGCGGGAGCCGTCCGGGAATCGCCTGTATATTGGGGACGGGATCGAATTCTTGTCTGTATGACGGGACGGAGATAACGGAGCATATCTCTCCCTTGGGATTCATTCTGGGGGATGAGGGTAGTGGCGCCGTGCTCGGGAAGTTATTGGTAGGGGATTGCTTGAAGCGTCAGTTGCCGGCGCCTTTGGTTCAGAAGTTTATGGATCAATATGAGTTGACGCCCGCCTTATTGTTGGAGCGGGTATATAAACAACCTTTCCCGAATCGTTTCTTGGCTACCTTATCCCGTTTCTTGTTGGAGAATATCACCGAGCAACCGATTTATAATTTGGTCTATACGAGTTTCCGTAGCTTTTTCCTCCGTAACGTGGCGTTATATCCGGGAGCTGATACGTACCCGATTCATTTCGTAGGCTCTATCGCCTATTATTATCAGGAGGTATTGAAAGCTGCGGCCTTATCCTTAGACTTGAAGGTCGGTACGGTCGTACAGGCTCCCATGAACGGATTGATCCGGTATCATTTTACGAACGAAGAAAAAAATGAATGAGTTATGGCATTTCAAAAGATAACCGAGTCGGAATCGTTGTACGATAATCTGGATCAGATGTCTGTCCGGGAGTTGCTGGAAGGCATCAATAACGAGGACCGGAAAGTGGCGATCGCCGTTGGCCGGGAGATCCCGAAGATCGAGAAGCTGGTAACCCGTATCGTAGAGCGGATGCGGAGAGGCGGCAGGCTCTTCTATATCGGGGCGGGTACGAGTGGTCGCTTGGGTGTCTTGGACGCCTCCGAGATCCCTCCCACGTACGGTATGCCGAATACCTTGGTGATCGGTTTGATCGCCGGCGGTGACCGGGCGCTCCGGAATCCAGTGGAGTCGGCGGAAGACGATCTGGATAAGGCTTGGGAGGAACTTCAACAATATCATATCAATACGAACGATACCTTGGTGGGGATAGCCGCCTCGGGTACGACTCCCTACGTGATTGGCGCCCTGCGTAAGGCACGCTCCGAGGGAATCCTGACGGCCTCTATCTCCTGCAACCCGGACTCCCCGATGGCGGCGGAGGCGGAGATCGCCATCGAGCCGGTAGTAGGTCCGGAGTTCGTCACCGGAAGTACGCGGATGAAGAGCGGTACGGCCCAGAAGATGGTGCTGAATATGATCACGACCTCCACGATGATCAAGCTTGGCCGGGTGAAGGGGAACCGGATGGTGAACATGCAACTGACCAACCAAAAATTGGTGGATCGTGGCACCCGTATGATCATGGAAGAGCTTCGTCTGGATTACGAGCAGAGCAAGAATCTCCTGCTCCTACATGGCTCCGTCCGGGAGGCGATCGATTCTTATCACCGTGAATGGCGGCTGAATCAATAAATAATTCCTATCTTTCGGGGTAAAACCTAAAAGATCGTTGATTATGATGTGGGATTTCATACTAAGACTTTTCGTGGCAGGTATTCTGGGCGCCGTTGTCGGGCTAGACCGTGAGTACCGTGCGAAGGAGGCGGGTTACCGGACTCACTTCCTTGTTTCGTTGGGTAGCGCGTTGATCATGGTTGTCTCCCAATATGGCTTCCAAGATGTCATCCTAGAGAATAGCGTAAGTCTCGATCCGAGCCGTGTGGCCGCCCAAGTGGTGAGTGGCATCGGTTTCATCGGGGCGGGTACGATCATCATCCAGAAACAATTCGTGCGGGGATTGACTACCGCCGCCGGTATCTGGGCGACCGCCGGTATCGGTCTGGCCGTCGGCTCAGGCATGTACGGGCTCGGTATCGCCGCCACTTTGTTGACGCTCGCCGGGCTGGAGCTGTTGAGCGTTATTTTTAAAAGCATTGGGATGCGAAGTTCCTTGGTGGTATTCTCTACCTCCGACAAGGAGGCGATCAACCGGATCGCCCGTGTTATCTACGAGAAAGGTTTCCTGCTGGTAAGCTATGACATGAAAAGACTGGGGCATCAGGAGAAGGACGAGTACGTCGTCAGCATCGTGTTGAAGGCCCGTAAAAACACGGAGGAAAGTCCACTGTTGCTATTGATGGAGCAATTTCCGGAGGTTACGGTGGAGAGAATTGAATAGTTATTCTGCATTGGCGGTAAGTTTTCGTATATTCGCGGCTCGAAACTATTTAATAATCGTACGATGAATTTTATTTCTAAGCTATTCAAGAAGAACGTATCTGAGGCGGAAGAGGCCGGCAAAGGTTCCGTGGAGGAGTTCGTATCTTTAATCCGTGTATATTATCAAGCCGTTATGGCTGTGAACTTGGGTATCACCAACTTGAACATGCTCGCCGATATGGCTTTGTTCAAACGCATGTTGAAGATACCGACCCAGAATAACAAATTGGGTGTCGCCGAGAAATCCCGTGTGCGCAAGGTGTTGATGGAGGATTACGGCCTAAGCGAGGCTTTCTTCAAGGAGATCGACAGCTCGGTGAAGAAGAACTGCAAGAACCAGAACGATATCAAGACGTATTTCTTCATGTTCCAAGGTTTCTGCAATGACTTGTTCAACTTGCTTGGTAATCTGATGCAGTGGAAGTTCCGCTTCTCCATGCTGGTGAAGAAGTTGCTGTATAATATGACGACGAAGACGGTTCACGAAATCTTGACCAAGTCCGAGTGGAAGGATATCAGCGTGCAGAAGGCCGCGTGGAGCGTGCGTAAGTATGCCGAGAAACTAGGCTACTCCGAGCAATGGATCACGGACTTCGTGTATAACGTCGTGCTTCTGGCGAAAGAGGACCAGAAGAAGGAACTCAAAAAGAACAAGGAAGCATGACCACCGAGCTGCATCCGCTAGGTTTCTTCCTCCCGGAGAATACGAGATTGCTGATGCTGGGAAGTTTCCCGCCTCCAAAAGCTCGTTGGAGCATGGATTTTTATTACCCGAATATCCAGAATGATATGTGGCGCATCCTTGGCTTGATTTTCTATGGGAACAAGGATGCGTTCCTGCGAGACAAGAAGGCGTTCAGCGAGGAGAAGGCGAAGGCTTTCTGCCGGGAGAAGGGGATCGGGATCGGTGATACCGCCATGGAGGTGATCCGCTTGAAAGCGAACGCCTCCGATAAGTTCCTTGAGGTGGTACGGCCGATCGATCCGGAAAAGGTCTTGTCCCAGATACCGGAATGCGTGGCGATCGTGGTAACCGGGCAGAAAGCGATGGATACTCTCCTCTCCGTATTGCCCGGCACGGAGGAGCCGAAAGTGGGCTTCTCGTCGGAATTTTCTTGTATGGGAAGGACGATGAGGCTGTTCCGTATGCCTTCATCCTCTAGAGCTTATCCGAGGCCGTTGGAGGAGAAGGCCGCTATTTACCGGGGGATGTTCGAGACTTTGGGGATGGTGTGAGGCAAGTCTGCCATACAGCATTCCTTGTTTACGCCCCACCTCTTCAAGGAGTGCGGTAAGCTCGGAAACGTCCTATCTGAATGATGTCCAATTATCTCTTTCGTGTATATACATATTTTAAGTACTTGATGCGACATTAGAACAGGAGAAACGCTGCGATATTTGCGACGTTATTCAGTTTAAAACGTCCGATTATGGAGTTTAATGCACGAACTTATTTCCAGTAAGGTACAGTTGTAGCATCTTATCGCCGTAAGATGTATGATCTTACTGTTGTAGGATGTATGATCTTACCGTTGTAAGATGTATCATCTTTCACGGATACTTGACATCTCCTTGTCTTGCGTCTTTTAGCAAAGTGACAGTTTGTAAATTTAAGTCCCGGAGAATCGATTCTTTCGGGCAAAGATGCGGTATGCTCCCGAAAACGAAAGAAAAAAGCGACAATCGATTGGTTGATAGGGCAATGCTGGAAAACGGCCTTTTATTCTAGCGGGATTTATTCATCGTATTTCATGTTTTGGGGGCAGGAAGGGAAGAAAAACGGTGCTACAATAGGGTTATAACAGGGTAAGAATGCCCATTTGCGACTACTCATAACCCTATTCTTGACTACTTACGATGCCCAACGGCAGTATTGGCGTAGCCTAACACGACCAGTTGCGTAGGCTTCCGCCACCTATCGTGTGTGAAAAACGCTCTATTTTAACAAAAAGGGGCACTTCTTGCTACCTCTTTCTCGCTAGTTTGCTAGGTTTGGAAAATAGGTGTGTCAAGGTAAATGCTCTATGGAAATCAAAAAGATGGCGAGAGACCGGTTGGGTTGACGGAAGGATATTTGCTGGAGAGTGGACATGATATAAAAAGAGGCGGATACCTTATGTATGGCCCGCCTCCTTTTTATTTTATGCATGAATAACTAGGGAATAGGGGGATCCTTATTCCCTAAATTATTAGTTTATTCCTTCGCCTTGAAGGCCCAGAAAGTAGCCTCACCCCATTGTGCCGTACCGGAGGCGGCGTAGGTTAAAACAAGGTTCTTGTCGTTCAGAAGCATGATATCGAACTCTGTCGGTTTATAACCGTTTCCATTGATCATGTAAGGGAATAAGATTGCTCCCTCGGATGTGTATAGCTTGCCGATTTCCCAAGAATCACTGGCCGTCATATCAAAGGAGAAAGTTCCTTCGTTGATCGTTTGGGATCCCGTGTTCTTCACGATTTTCTTGCCGCTCAGGATGAAGGTCATGTAAGCGTCCGGAGTTTCCTCGCCTGTAGCTGGAACTTTTAGACCCTCTAATTGTCCGGTAAGATCTGCGGGTGCGCAAGTCCACCAGATGCCGTTCTTGTTCGTAATGAAGTCTTCTGCGTTAGAAGCGGCTTTATAACCAAGGTTACCCCAACAGCCTCCTAAAACCTCGGAATCGTATGTCCAAACCTTCTCTCCATCTCCACAGAGATATGCCCATGCCGGGTCTACATCTACGTAAGTCGTGATGCTGAAAGTCTTTTGAAAAGAGGTGATGCTGCCATCTTGATTTATGGTACGAATCGTGAACGTTTGAGACTCCTCTCCACCGGGAGTTAAGTCAAACGATCCACTTGTTCCAGTGGTCAGGATATTTCCTGAGGGATCAAGTATCTGTACGGTCGTGGATGGATTTGTAGCGTATGTAAATTTGTTTTGACCTTCTACCGTTTGCATTAGGGTAGCGGCCTGTTCCAATTGCGCTTCAGTCATACTCGCTGCTATGGAGCCTTCTTCCTCTACCGTAGGATCGCAGGCGGTGAGGAGCATCGCGAAAAGTGAGATAACTATACTATATTTCTTCATGATTTTCTAATTAAAAGTTTGACCTTATTGAAATCGTTTTTACCATCGGTTATATTGGCTGTCTGAACCTTCCCAACCGGCGTTCTGGGTGATGCTGCCGTTCGACATATCCACCTCGCTCTCCGGTATCTTGAAGAATCCGGCGGTAGCGTTATATCGTGTGGCGTAGCCACCTCCGTGGGCTTTGTTAGAGTCCTCTTGGCCATTGGTGTATATCTTCACGTTGGTCTGCTTTTCCAATGCGGCGGCGGCTATGTGCCAGCGACGGATATCATTCCAGCGGATACTCTCAAAAGCGAGTTCCCAACGACGTTCGTTTTGCAGGGCTTGGAGTGAGTAAGACGAGATGGGGCTCAAGCCTGCTCTCTCTCGAACCCGGTTGATTCCGTCCGTGTTCTCTTTCAGCTCGGATTGCATTAGTAATACATCGGCGAAACGGATAAGCACAAGGTCGTGGATATTGTTCAGCTGTAAATTCTCGGAACCCTGTGCCCAGCCGTCAGTCCCGTACATTAGGTTCTCGAAGCATACGGAGTACGTGTCTCCATTTTTAGCGGCAACAGGGAGCCACTTCTTGGAGAGGTATCCGGTCTCTTGGATAAACTCACCACCGCCGCCGAATGCCCATCCTTGCTCGGTCCAAGCGGCGCAATCCGAAATGGAGGCGTCACGGCGTTTGTCGTTAGGCTCGGAACTTTTCCAATCGCTTACGAGGTTCGGGGCGGCGGGTCCTGCTCCCCAGCCTTGCCCGAAGGGGAAGGACTCGGCCACGCCTGCCATGCCGCGTACGCCGAAGTGTAGGGCGAAGTTATTCGCGTAACCAATGCTTGTGCTCCAGTCGGCTAATTTGTTGTATTTGATAGCGAACAAAGTCTCCGGATTCACGGCGTTGTCATCTTCCACCCATTTCAGGCCCTGTCCGGTGGTATAGTCGTAATCTTCTACCGTAAACCGGTTTGTATAGGCCCAAAGGTTGCGGAAGTCCGACGTGACCAGCGAGTAACCAGAATTGTTCACGCAATCGTCGATGTAGCCGATCACTTGGTCTTTCGTCAGTGTGGAACCGTCGGGCAAAGCCACGGAAGTCAACGGTGAGTAAGTGGTGCTGGTAAGCGCGGCCAAATCCTCGCCATTGCAATACATGCCTGTATAGAATAACCAAGCACGGCCCAACATGGCTTCGGCGGTGTATTTATCGACATGTCCGTCCGTCTTGCGAGTGGCGGGCATAATTTCCGCTGCATCACGCAGGTCTTGTAGGATTTGTCCCCATAGCTCAGCGGCGGTCGGTTGGCTTGGCTCAACGGATTGTGAGGTGATAGTGAGAGGAACACGACCGTACATGGAGGCCAGCTCGTAATAATAGAAAGCGCGTAGGAATTTCGCTTCTCCCTCTATCTGGTTCTTGTCGGATTCTGCCAGTTGGATATTTTCAATACCATCCAGCAAGGAGTTCGCACGGTTAATACCTTGGTAACGGTCTTTCCAGAATTGTTGGGTCATGTCTTGCTTGGAGTTCAGCAACATATCCAGAGATTGCATATGCAAGTCGTTTGGACCTCCGCCCCCTAGACAATCGTCGCTGGCCAGCATAGCGGCATAAAGGAAAGAGCACTCAGGTGTGGCGGACACTTGGTTCAAGTTCTGATAGATACCGGCTAACGCTTGTGTGGCATCCTCGGTCGTAGCGGGAAAGTTCTCGCTACTTTTTGTTACGTAATCCTCGGCATCCAGCGTACAAGAGGTGATTCCCCCCATGATCGAGGCCGCAATACCGATTAAATATATTGTTTTTTTCATCTTGATAATCAATTATTAGAATTTGACATTAACTCCTACCATATAGGTTCTCGCTTGGGGGTAGTTACCTACATCCACGCCCGTTACCCAGCTCTCTTTATCGTTGAGAGCGGTTCCGCACTCTGGATCCATTCCTTTATAACCTGTGAAGGTAAAGAGGTTTTGGGCGGAGACATACAAGCGAAGCTGCTGGAATTTGCAACTTTTCCATAGACGTTTGATGTCGTAGCCTAGGGTTACGTTTTGGATACGGAAATAGTCTGCGTCGTCCACGTAAATATCGGAAATGTTGATATGGTTCACGGTGTTACCGGGCAACAGGATCGGGTATCGGTTGGATGTTCCCTCGCCATGCCAGTAATTGTAGACGTTGCTGCTATAGTTATCGAACTGTCCGTTACCAAACTTACGATACGTGTGGGCAACCTGCATGCCGAACGCTCCGTAAGTGGAGATGTTCAAGTCAAAGCCTTTCCAGCTAAAATCTAGATTCAAGCCCATCGTGAGGTCTGGATGAGGATTACCGATCTCCGTCTTATCGCTGTCGTTGATCACGCCATCGCCATTGACATCGACAAATTTCAAGTCACCCGGGGCTATCGAGGTGCCTTGCAGGGAGTTAGAGGCATCCCCACCGCAATTCTGCTCAAGATAGACCTGTATATCCGCTTGATTTTGCATCACGCCATCGGTCTTATAGCCCCAGAAGTAACCGATAGGATGTCCTTCTTCCATACGGGCCATATAGGTGGTTCCCTCGGACAGAAGAGCGTTACCTCCATTTACGTAATGAGTACCGTTATTAACTTCTGTTACCTCATTCTTGTTATGCGCGAGGTTCAAGCCGATGCCATAGCTAAAGTCTGAGCCTACCTCATCCCTCCAATTTAAGGCAAGCTCGATACCCGTGTTCTTAACTGTACCGGCATTTGCGACCATGGAAGAGAAACCGTTGATTGAAGATACGGGTACGTCGATCAGCAAATCTTTTGTTTTCTTACTATACCAATCGAAGTTTGCGTTTAACCGGCCGTTCAAGAAGCGTGCGTCTAAACCTACGTTCGTCTGCTCCGATGTTTCCCATGTAATCTCGTTATTGGGTAACAAAGAGGGGTAAGCGCCTTGGGTTCCTCCGTTTTTATTATTATTGAAGGAATAAAGTCCTAAATCACCGAACGCGTATGTGGAGGCGTATTTGTACGCTCCAATATTCTCGTTACCATTTTGTCCCCAACTGGCGCGAACCTTCAAGAAATCCATCCAGTTTTTCGTGTTTTCCATCCAGCTCTCGTTACTCATCACCCAACCTGCGGAGAATGAGGGGAAGTAACCCCAGCGATGACCGCTGGAGAAATTGGAGGAACCATCGGCACGGACAATCGCGCTAAACATATAAGTTTCCTTGAGGTCGTAGTTGATACGGCCGAAATAGGATAGGATGGAGTGATCATCCACGGGATATCCTCCCACTATACCAGCGGTACGACCGGAGAAGTTGTTGAAGTAAGCATGCGAGAAATCTCCGAAGATGCTGGTCGTGGCGTGTCCTTCGATGGTTTCCGACATATTATTACCTTCTCTGGAATACTCTGTACCGACCAATACGTCGAAATGATTCTCCTTTACGTCGAAAGCATAGCTCAATGTATGTGTCATACCCCAATTCCAACCGATGGTCATATTCTCGTCCAGATAATCATCCGTATTCTGGTCGTTGTTATTATTTTTATAGATGCCGTTGTATGCTTTGTAGAGGCTGGAGTTCTGTTTGTAATAGACTTGGCCTTTATACTTCAAATCCTTTAACGGCTGTATCTCTATATAACCGATGGCGCTAAGATTGTGGTTCCGGCTTTTATTATTGCCACTGGTGGTATTTAACAAGGTGTTCATCGGGTTATTGATGTATTGGTTGAGCCCGAGTAAACCCATTGATCCGGATCCTTGCGCGATCAAGTCGTCGTAGTCGAATAACTCTCCTTGGCTATTGTATAATGGAACCAATGGATTGGCTCCCATCATGCTATAGATGCTGTTGGAGTATTGGTTACCGATTTGGATACCTTGGTTGGATGTGTGTTGGTAATATACGTTCTCACCGAATTTTATGATATCCAGATCCTTGTTTTTCCAAAGGATATGCTCGGAATTTAAACGAATGGTGAAGCGGCTGTAGTCGGATTTAACCGGACCACCGAAAATACCGTCTTGATACTGATAACCTACGCCAGTAGAGAACTTGGAGAGCTCTGAACCTCCGGTCACGTTCACGGAGTGAGATGTGGTTATCGCGTTCTTGTTGCGAAGTAACTCCAGCCAGTTCGTACCCGGGTTGGAACCGTTTTGATAGGATTCCAGTAAATCTGCGTCTAGGTATTGTGACCAATTGAAGGGCGATACGCCGGCGTTGAAGTTGATCTGGTCTTGAACGGCCATGTATTCTTTGGCGGTAAGCATATCCGGCATCTTTACTACATTCTGCCAACCGATGTTGCCGTCATAGGATACTTGCACTTTTCCTTCTTTACCTTGTTTTGTGGTAACCAAGATAACACCATTCGCCGCACGGGCACCATAGATGGCGGAGGAAGCGGCATCCTTTAATACGTCGATACGCTCGATATCGGCAGGGTTCAAGGAATTGATATCGCCCCCGGCCACACCATCAATAACATAGATAGGAGCCGTATCTCCATTCGTACCGGCACCACGGATGTTTACTTTAAATCCGTCACCCGGCTGACCGGAAGAAGCCACGATATTGACACCCGGGCTTTGATTCTGTAATGCGCTTAGTGGGCTGATCGTATTACGTTTAGCGACTTCATCGCCTTTTACCTCTACGGTCGCACCTGTCACCAACTTTTTCTTTTGTACACCATAGCCTACTACCACTACCTCGTCCAAGCTCTGTGAGTCCTCTTTCAAGGTGATCTGTAAGTCGGATGTTTGGGCGGTTACGGGAATCTCTTGGGTCATATAACCAATGTAGGAGATCTCTATGATAGAGCCGGGGGCGGCCTCTAAGCTGAACTTACCATCCAAATCGGTTATCACTCCGTTCGTCGTTCCCTTTACGATAACATTGGCACCGATGACTTCCATTCCTGTTGCGTCTTTCACGGTACCAGTGATTCTTTTTGTTTGTTGCATGACTTCCATCGAAGTACTAGGGGCGGCTAACATTTGTGGTATGCCACCTAGCTGGAAGGCCATACATGCGCCTAAAAACAGCGTCGTTTTCTTAATTGTTGAATTCATTATTTTTTACATTAAATCATATAAGGCTAAACTAAAATTCATTTACTCAATAG
The DNA here is from genome assembly GCF_003434625.1 of Parabacteroides sp. AM17-47. Classification (NCBI taxonomy): domain Bacteria; kingdom Pseudomonadati; phylum Bacteroidota; class Bacteroidia; order Bacteroidales; family Tannerellaceae; genus Parabacteroides; species Parabacteroides sp. AM17-47. The sequence goes on along the minus strand of NZ_QTLI01000015.1, from coordinate 34,461 downwards.
GGTCATTAGCGGTTAACTGCTAAAAACATTAGATTTTCGGTCCTTCCTCATAGGCAATTGTTTTTTGTTGTTAATATGTATTGTTAATTTCTGTCGCAAAATTACGTCGGATCCCAAGTGCGTTCAAATACTATTTTATCCAAGAATAATACTTTTTTGCCGGAGTGTATTTTTAACACATCGATGGGGTAGCCGTAGGCATGAAAGCCTTTGTGACTGGTCGCAAAGATAGATGTGTGAAGGAAAAGAGAAGGGGGGATTTTGTATAGAAATAGGGGGGGATATGTATTTATCCCTGTTAAAAAGGTCTCTTATACAATGATTTTTGTCTTTTTGTAGTTATCCCGGAACTCTTTGGGAGAGCAGTTTTTCTTTTTCTTAAAGATACGGTTGAAGTTCGAGAGGTTATTGAAGCCGCAGTCATAACAAATCTCCGCGATGGATCGTTGCGTGTCCACCAGCATGCGGGCGGCGTAACCGATACGGATATCGGTGATATAGTCGGAGAGGGTCTTCCCGGTCCTCAACTTGAAGAAACGGCTGAAAGCGGAAGGGGCCATACCTACGAGTTCAGCCAGTAGGTTCAGGCGGATATCCTGTTGGTATCGCTCGTTGATGTAATTTTGTACTTTTTGGATACGACGACTCTCGGAATGTATATCCGTTATTTTAGCGAACGAGGAACTAGCCAATACTTTGTAGTCCTCCTCGATGGAAAGCTCATACAAGATGGTCAAGAAGTTGATGACCGCATAAAAACTTTGCTCCTCGGAAACCAGCTTTTCCAGTAAATGGTAAACCTTCAAGATGGAAGACATCGGGAAACTGATGCCGCGTTGAGCTTTCTCCAACATTTTCCGGATACTGTTGAATTGGTTTTTCTCCAATATATTATTCCCGAAGAGATTGGGAGAGAACTGGATCGTGATCTCATGGATCAGAGGCGATTTACATGCGTTCTGCTCCCAGACATGTTCCAGTTCTTTCCCGGTTATCAATACTAACTCGTATTCTCCGATCACTTCCGCGGAATCACCGACCACATGCCTTACCCCCGGAGCGTGCTCAATGAAATTGAGCTCGTACTCCAAGTGGCAATGGATCGGATAGGTAAATTCTGTCTTACGTCGGTCTACGATGTAGAAGCAATCCTTTTCCGATAGTGGGGTTATTTCGTGGATAATGTCCATGTTTAGCTGACTGTTGATAGTTGACAATTGACAGTTAATGAACCTCGGTCAGCTCTATGACCTTGCTACGGGCATGAGCCGTAGAGAACACGTTCATTCCTATTTTCATCAAGAAATCTCCGCTGAAGGTACCTCCGTCGGTAACCAAGGTCGATTTCTGGCCCGGCATGAGGTTTATCTCTTGTACCTTATATTTCTTATTCGGGTCCAATCCTTGTAGCTTTACGGGGAAAGTCTTTTCTCCGAAGCGAGGGTGGATATCATAAGCGAATAGGACGGATTTGCTTTTTGCCTTATCCACGTACATCACGGATGAATGGTTGGTCTCGTAGGGGGAAACAAGACGGTAGAGATCGCCGTCGAGGATTGTGCCCTTTAGACGTTTGTAGTTGGCAACCGCTTCTTGGCAATATTTCATCTCGTCTTCGTTCATTTCCTTCAAGCTGATATCGAAGCCCATCTTACACATCATGGCCACGTCGGTACGGAACTTGATGGAGGTATTCTTGTTCCAGCTAGTCACGTGGGCGCACATTGCCTTTGCCGGGAAGAACTGGGAGAATCCCCATTGGATATACAAACGCTCGATCGGATCGGTGTTGTCGCTGCACCAGAATTCCGTGAAGTATTTCAATGCCTCGTAATCACAGCGGGCTCCACCACCGGAACAAAGCATGATTGGTAGGTGAGGGTATTTTTCGGCTACCCGTTTGAATACGTTATAGACTCCTCGTACATGATCGATATATAATTGATTCTGTTTCTCCTTGAGGTAAGGAGAATAGACATTGGTAATCGGGCTGTTGCAATCCCATTTGAAGAAAGCCAGATCCGGATTCTCGGTCATGATATTATCCACTACGCTGAATACGTAATCCTGTACTTTCGGGTTACTTAAGTCCAAGACAAGTTGATTGCGGTAGTAATAAGTCTCACGATTCGGTAGATGGATCGCCCAATCCGGGTGTTTCTCGAAAAGTTCGCTCTTGGGGTTTACCATCTCCGGCTCGATCCAGATACCGAATTTCACGCCGGCATCTTTAGCGGTCTGCACCAGATGAGGAATGCCGTTCGGCAACTTATCGTGTGTAACCTCCCAATCGCCCAATCCGGCCTTATCGTTTTGACGAGGGTATTTATTAGCGAACCAACCATCATCCAGCAAAAACATATCTACACCTAGATGCTTGGCTTCTTTCATTAGTTCCTCCAATTTCTTCTCGTTGAAATTGAAACCGGTCGATTCCCAGTTGTTCAGTAGGGTAAGGCGATCGCCTTTACCATCCTTGATCTGGTAATTACGTGCCCAATCATGGATATCACGACTGGCTTTTCCGGTTCCTTGGTTACTCAACGTAAAGATAAACTCAGGGGTGACGAACCATTCGTTCGGCTTCAATTCATAGGCGGACGCATAGGGATTGATGCCGGAGATGACACGAAGGTTACCGGCGTTGTCTACCTCGAACGTAAAGCGGTAGTTTCCAGTCCAACCGATCGTTCCCATTAAAACATCTCCTGTATTCTCGCTGGCCGGGGCACCTAACCCAATCTCAAAAAACGGGTAAGCGTGCATAGCGGCACGGGAGCCTAGTTTCGTATCGATAATCTTTTTCCCGAATTTCAAGTCTTGGCTGCTCATCTGTACTTCCTTGGCCCAGTCACCGCTAAACTCGGTCAATACATAGCGAGGACTCTCGAAATAAAGCATATTGGAAGCGTATTGGGTAATCGTGACCGGTTTTTTCTCCATATGACGAATCTCGGTCCAAGCCTTGATGACGTTTTCTTTAGCGAAAGTTACATAATGCAATTTAGCCTCCACTGGGTATACGTCGTCTTTCAGAGAGATGATTGTCTCCGTAACGTTATTGTCTAGTTTCTTGGATTCGCTGGAAACATACTTGAATATACTGGTCATGTTCCCGTCGTTGTGCTGGATGGCGAAAGCCGGTTCGAAATAATCCTCCGCTCCTGAACAAGGATACACTTCCCATCCACGGGTTGATACGCTGCCATCCGTTCCGGCTTGGATATTCCATGAGAGGTTCTCAAATTCGGATTCGTTTACTAATTTATTTCCCAGATAAGTTTGGTAGAGCCGTCCGTTGGGGGCTACTTGTAAAATCAAGTCCGTCTCGTTGGTCGAGATTAAGATCATCTTTTGATCGGCGGCTTTTACGAATGGCAAACAAAAACACAAAAGGATAACTGTAAGTAATAGATTTTTCATGGTAAATTATTTGAATGTGTAAATAGTAGAGACGTAGCGTGCCACGCCTCTACTAGAATACATATTGTAATTAATTCTGCTCTTTCAGGATCACGTCGTGAGCGCCACCCTCAACGATACTTGTAGAGGAGACAAGCGTGATCTTGGCATGCTGCTGCAACTCTTGGATAGAGATGGAACCGCAGCTACACATCGTAGCGATCATCTTACCCAATGTTACGTTTAAATTATCTTTCAATTTTCCGGCATACGGTACATAGCTGTCCACGCCTTCCTCGAATTTCAAGGACTCGTTTCCACCCATGTCATAGCGCTGCCAGTTCTTCGCACGGTTAGATCCCTCACCCCAATACTCCTTCACGAAGTTGTTTCCGATTTTCATCTTCTTCGTAGGAGACTCGTCGAAGCGGGCGAAATAACGGCCCATCATCAGGAAGTCGGCACCCATAGCCAACGCTAATACCATATGGTAATCGTGTACCAAGCCACCATCGCTACAGATAGGGATATAAACGCCGTGTCTCTTGAAATACTCGTCACGAGCTTTCGCTACGTCGATCAAGGCGGTAGCCTGTCCGCGACCGATACCTTTCTGCTCACGGGTGATACAGATGGAACCACCACCGATACCTACCTTGATGAAATCCGCTCCGGCGTCAGCCAAGTAGTTGAAACCATCTTGGTCAACCACGTTTCCGGCACCAACCAGTACCTTGTCTCCGTAGGTATCCTTGATCCAGTGCAAGGTCTCGTACTGCCATTCGGAATAGCCGTCGGAAGAGTCGATACACAATACGTCAACGCCAGCCTCTACCAATGCCGGAACACGTTCCTTATAGTCGCGGGTGTTGATACCGGCACCTACTAATAATTTCTTATCTCCGCCGGATAACTCTTTCGGATTCTCACGGTGGCTATCGTAGTCCTTGCGGAATACGAAGTATTGAAGCTTCTGATCCTTGTCGATGATTGGCAATGTATTCAACTTATGATCCCAGATAATCTGGTTCGCCTCTTTCAAGGTCATGCCTAGCTCGCCAACGATTAGTTTAGCGAACGGGGTCATGAAATCTTTCACCTTCATGTCGATCGGGTCTTTGCCTTCACGGTAATCGCGACTGGTTACCATACCTAGCAATTTGCCGTTAGGCGTACCGTCATCTGTTACACCAATCGTAGAATGTTCTGTCCGGCGGACTAGCTCAAGCACGTCGGCCAAGGTATTCTCGGGCGTAAGGTTAGAGTCGCTGATAACGAATCCGGCCTTGAATTTCTTTACTTTGCGAACCATATCCGCTTGGCTCTCGATCGGTTGCGAGCCGAAGATGAAGGAAAGTCCTCCGTTGCGAGCCAACTCGATTGCCAGTTTAGGGCCGGAAACCGATTGCATGATCGCGGAAACGAAAGGAATATTTAATTCAATAGCGGATTTCTCGCCAGACTTGAATTTCACAAGCGGCGTTTTCAATGAAACGTTTGCGGGAATACATTCTTTGGTGGTTAAACCGGGAATAAGTAAATACTCACCAAATGTTCTCGATACATCGTTTAAGTAGATTGCCATAAGATTTTATATTTACAGGATGAGTTTTTTTAATTGCGCAAAAGTAGCGATTTCTGTTCATATATGAATCACATGTTTACATGAAATGTTCGAAATATGCGTCACGCAACATTTATAGTTATGGATTTGTTATTAATGTAGATTTAAAAAGGAGGAAAATATGAGAGTTGTAGTTGATAAGGCTCAATCCAGAGGGTATGCGAATCACGGTTGGTTGAAAACACATCACACGTTTAGTTTTGCTAATTATTACAATCCGGAAAGGGTTCATTTCGGGATGCTACGTGTATTGAATGATGATTCCGTGGCGCCGGGTGAGGGATTCGATATGCATCCACATAAGAATATGGAGGTTATCTCCATCCCGTTAAAGGGATATTTACGCCATGGGGATAGCATAAAGAATAGCGAGGTGATTACGCCGGGAGATATTCAGGTGATGAGCGCCGGTACCGGTATCGTGCATAGTGAGTTCAACGACAGCGGTAATGAACAATTGGAGTTCTTGCAAATATGGGTATTTCCCCGTGAGGAGAATACCAAGCCTCATTATGCCAGTTATGACGTGCGTCCGGTTACTTCGGAAAAGAATAAGTTGTCCTTGATCATCGCTCCGGATGGTAGCGCTCCTGCGTCGATCAACCAAGACGCTTGGTTCTCTTTAGGAAACCTAGATGCCGGTCAAGTAAAGGAGTATAAGCTACATAGTGAAAATAATGGGGTTTATTTATTCGTGATCGACGGAGAGGTGGAGGTAAGTAATACGATCCTGTCTAAGCGTGACGGGGCCGGATTCTGGGAAACCGATAGCATTACGATAGAAGTCTTGAAGCACGCTAAAGTTCTTTTGATAGAAGTTCCGATGATGAAATAAATGTTGATAGGTTAGTGCTGGCGGGTATCTTAATAGTTGATGTAACAAAGCTATTAGGGTACCCGCTCTTTCCTTTTAATGTTTTATCGGTTTATCCGTGAAGTAATCGATCATCTGTAAGATCGCTCGGCTACAAGCTGGACAGAATGGAGCGTAATCACGCATCATACAGTGATCCATCGGGCGATAAATGCCTTTAGCGATGTAACCGCCTCCCTCGAATACGCCTGCCTTATCCTTATGGGCGTCATCTAATGGGGTAGGTATCGGTGTATTAGTCGGTAGAAGATCTTTCCATTTAGCATCGAAGTTAACCAAGGTCGTGATGTTCGGTTCCCAAGGCTCGTACTTCAAATTATAAAAATCTTGATAAGCGACCTCGGAACTGAAGTATTCATCGGCTAGGCCGGCGAAACTATGTCCGAACTCGTGAACGAATACGACCGGGGTACGTGGGTTATCGGCGGTTCCCATGGCATAAAAATTATACATACCGCCACCACCGTAAGCGTCCGTGTTTACCAAGATGAAGATTGCGTCGCAAGGAGCGTTCCATACGGCGTCACGTATAGATTTCATATCCGGGGTGGTTAAATAGCGATCTACCCCAAACGTATAATAGCCGGAATTCAATGCGGTATTCTTGAATATACCTTTACCGGATACATCTGTTCCCGATTCTTCCGAAACGGCATCTACCGCCCAGACATTGAAATCTTCCCGGCGAGTGTCATAAGGCGGGGTTTTAAACAATGCCTCCGTAAAACGTTTGGCATCAGCTACGAATTTCTCTTGCTCATCCGCCGTATAACCTTCCGCTAAGAATACGAGGTCTACTTTCCCGGAGGAATCCCCGTTATATTGGATTTTTGTGATCCGGTTTTCCTTGAGTTTCCCCCGGTCAATAAAAATACTGGCCGGATCAATCTCTTGTTTCAATAAAGGATGGAACTGCATGTCGGCCTTGTCTCTTGCCGTAATCTCAATGATGACAGGAGCTTTCGGATAGGGGATAGAGATGCTATTTGTCCAAGATTGTGTCTCGGTCTTCGCTTGCTCCGTACTTCTCCATTCTTCGAATAACGTATTGAATCCTCGTGAGTAGATCAACTCTTTACCGGCTTTATCATATACATTAATATAATACCCTCCATAACCAAACGGATCGATTAAGTTTTTGACCGGCCCCGCCCAGACAGGTTCTTCCCGGAGTTGTTGTATGGCGGCGGCTTGGAAATCCCAATTTCCACTCAATGCGAAATCAATCCGGAGACTTTTCTTCGTGAAGTGTTTTTCAAAATTAGTTTGTGCCAGACAAGTGAAACTGTAAAGAATGGCGAATAATAATAAGGTTATTCTTGCTCTCATAGATCTATAATATTTATCATGTGTCAACTTTATGACGCAAATGTATATTATTTTTTTTTAGATTTGCCACGATTAGTGTATTATACTCGTTTATAAATAAATTAGACCTATGTTTAGAGAGATCAGACGAAAAGACCGGATTTTGGATAATGAGTTGGCAATTCGTTTATTGGAGGAGGCGGAATATGGTTTTTTGGCCATGTCGGGGATAAATGGGTATGGGTATGGAATCCCGATCAATTATGTAAAGGAAGGGGATTCTATTTATTTCCATTGCGCTCCGGAAGGGTATAAGCTGGAATGTCTACGAGAAAACCCGAAAGTGAGTTTCACGGTAGTTGGCGCTACACAAATCGTTCCGGGAAAATTCACGACAGGTTACGAGAGCACTATCGCTTTTGGAGAGATGCATTTGGATTTGCCGGAAGAAGAGCGTCGGTATGCCTTGCGGCTACTCGTGAATAAATATTCATCGGCGTTTAAGGAGATCGGCGAAAAGTATATTGAGAAATCTTTTTACCGGACTAATATCTTACGTCTAGATATCTCGCATATCTCGGGAAAGTGTAAACGATTGTCTCAATTAGTATAAAAAAAGGGGGCCTAACCCCCTTTCCTGCAATATATCAATGATGGCTTAAATAATTAGAGACTCCTGCGTTTGTCGCTTTCATGGCGTCTTTTCCTTTGGACCAATTTGCCGGGCAAACCTCGCCATATTCTTCGAAGTGCTGTAAGGCGTCGACCATACGGAGAGCCTCGTCTACGTTACGGCCTAATGGTAAATCGTTGATTACATAATGACGGATCAAGCCCTCTTTGTCAATCAGGAACAGACCCCGGTAAGCGACCGGATTTCCTCTGGAGATAAGTTCTCCACTTTCGTTCGTAATATAATCAGCGGCCAATACGCCAAAGTTTTCAGAGATGGTTTTGGAAAAATCGGATACGAGTGGATAAGTCACCCCATGGATACCTCCTTTATTCTTATCTTGGTTTAACCATGCGAAATGAGAAAATTGAGAATCGACGGAGCAACCAACCACCGCTACGTTACGTCTTTCGAATTCCTGTAACTTTTGTTGGAAGGCATGTAATTCTGTCGGGCAAACGAATGTAAAGTCCATCGGATAGAAAAACATGACTACATACTTCTTGCCTACATATTGTTCCAAAGAGAAATCCTCGATGATCTCATTGCCATTCACTACTGCCGGAGCGTGGAATTCCGGTGCCTTTTTACCTATTAATGCTTTCATATTATAATTAATTTGTTTGTTAAGTAACAAGCGTAAGTGAAGGTTTGTTGTTGCTTTTTAGTAAAGAGACTGATTTTCTTGTGAAATAGACCTAAAGTTTATGCTTTAAAATTTCTCTGATTTTCAAAGATTTTATTTCTTTGTAACTTATTGATGTTAATAAAGAAAGTATATGGAGGTTTCCGAGGTAAAACAGCGTTTGCTGACAGATTTTTTTACATATTATCCCATGGGAGGTGCTCTGTATGATAAAAACGGTGCGCTAATTGATATAAATAAGTCCTTAAACGAGAAATTTCCTTTTACGAATGAAGCGGACTTCTTATTAAATAATCTTTTTCGTACAGATTTGTTGACCGATCTTCAAAAACAATATCTGCGTGGGGGAAGCGTGGTTTCCGGTTCTTTGCCTGTACCGTATTCTATCATCCCCTCAATGAATGAGAATAGAGAGATTCTTGGATATACCTTATTATTAACGGGTAATCCGGCGGTCGGGCAGGAGGCAGCCGGTTATGACCGGGAATTGAAGGAATTGACGGACATGTCGCAAAAGATGGCGGAAGCGGTTCCAGATACGATCCTTTTGGTAAACAAGCAATTGATCGTAGAGCGGATTATCGCTTATGCTGTGGAGACTTGTATAACGCCGGAGTCGATCAATCGGCGTATCGATGATCTTCCGGGTTTCATTTATCCGGATGAGACTAAGCGTCGTGTGGCCGCGATTGTGCAAAGTTGCTTGAATAAGTCGGAGATCATGAATTTAGATTTATCGATTCCGGGACATAACGCTCCGATCGTTTATTTTAAACTACGGTTGGTACCTGTACATGACCGGTATGTGATTATTTATATACGGAATGTATCGGAGCTCGTTGAGCAGGAGAAAGCGAATGAGGCGTTAAGCAGTAAGTTGTCCGAAAGCCGGATGATGATGGAGCTTGCTTTGCAGAATAGCAAGATTACGACTTATTCTTTTAATTTCAGCCGGTTTAAGTCTTGCGATAAAGTACATTGTAACCGTTGTTTCCAGTTTTATGGCACGACCAATAGTTTATTGAAACGTAATCAGTTCATCTGTCAGGCTTTGCCGCAACTTCGTCACCCGGACGATTCTGGTGACTTTTTCTATCTATTCAATACGATCCGTACGAATAAATTGGATGAATATAAAATAGATTTTCGTCTAAAGAACGATGATAACACCTATCGGATCTATGAGGTGATCGGTAAGACGCATGAGAAAGATGAGAATGGCTTCCCGAATTTGATTGTTGGTTGTATGATCGATGATCAAGAACGATTGGAGTTTGAGGAAGACTTGATCCGTGCCAAGGAAAAAGCGGAGGAGGCGGATATGCTTAAGTCTACTTTCTTAGCGAATATGACCCATGAGATCCGTACGCCGTTGAACGCTATTGTCGGTTTCTCTGATTTGTTAGGAGTGGAGGAGGATTCGGAATTGCGCCAAAATTATATTAGTTTGATCAAGATGAACAATGATTTACTTTTAAGTATAGTAAATGATGTTTTGGATATTTCCAGAATCGAGTCTGATATGATGACGTTTACTTATATGGATGTTTATTTACCTTCCTTTATGAAAGATCTATATAACTCCATACAATTACGTAGACCGGAAGGGGTGGAAATGACCTTGGATGCATGTCCCGATATCATATTTAATATAGATCGAAATCGATTATGGCAAATCTGCATGAATTTATTGACGAATGCGGTTAAGCATACTAAAAAAGGTCGTATCTGGTTTGGATATACAATTGAGGCTGAGGAGAAAATGATTAAGTTTTATGTCTCGGATACAGGTTGTGGCATTCCTAAGGATGAATTGGATAATATCTTTGCCCGATTCGTGCAATTAAGCGATTTTGAGCAAGGAGTTGGATTGGGATTAGCAATTTGTAAAGGTCTGGTATTAAAAATGGGCGGTAATATTTCAGTGATTTCCGAAGAAGGATTTGGTTCTACATTTATTTTCACTTTACCTATGAAAAGACCCAATAGTTGGAAAAACTAGTGAACAATACTCTTTGAAATTCGGTTGTCTATATAAGAGATGATTTAGGTTGTAGTCAATTTCCATAATAAGCATTAACTTATACATGCTTTTGGTTTATGTTTTGCCATAAGAAATTCTGGACTTATGGCCTAATCTTTTTGTATCATACCTGTAATCAAGGATTTTATATGACGAAAATAGAAATAAAGAATTTATCTATTCTTTTCGGCCCGGAGAAAATGCGTGCGAAAAGAATGCTAGTAGCGGGAAAAAGTAAACAAAACATTTTGAAAGAAACGGGTTGCACGGTAGCTGTACGTAATGCGAACCTAAAGATTGAGGAAGGGGAGTTATTTGTGATAATGGGACTTTCCGGAAGTGGAAAATCTACGCTGTTACGTTGTATTAACCGATTGAACGAACCCTCTTTGGGAGAAGTCTTTATCAACGGAAAAAACATAACGACTTCCTCGGATAAAGAATTATTGGATATACGGCGTAAGGAAATGGCTATGGTTTTCCAGCATTTTGGATTGCTGCCCCATCGCACGGTATTGAGTAATATCGCTTTTGGCTTGGAGTTACAAGGGGTTCCTAAAAAAGAAAGAGACCAGAAAGCTGTGGAAAGTGTAGCCCTAGTAGGGTTAAAAGGATACGAGAACCAGAAGGTTAGCGAGTTGTCTGGAGGTATGCAGCAACGTGTCGGATTGGCCCGTGCGATCTCGAATGATCCCGAGGTGCTCTTGATGGATGAGGCTTTTTCTGCCTTAGATCCATTGATCCGTGTACAGATGCAGGATGAGCTATTGAAACTACAAGAGAAGATGCAAAAAACGATCATCTTTATTACGCATGATCTTGACGAGGCGATTAAGTTGGGGGATCGTATCGCCATTATGAAAGACGGGGAGGTCGTGCAAGTAGGTACCCCTGAGGAGATCTTGACAGATCCGGCCAATCATTATGTCTCTAGATTTACGGAAAATGTAGATCGTGGACGTATCGTTACGGCCTCATCGATTATGATAACCCAGCCGGTTGTCGCTCGTATCCGTAAAGATGGCCCGGAGACCGTGTTGAGGAAAATGAAAGAGAAAAACTTATATGTATTGCCGGTCGTGGATGGGAATAGGCAATTTCTGGGCGAGGTTCGTTTGAAAGATGTCTTGGCTCTTCGGAAAGCGGGGAATCATGATCTCTCATCGATTGTGATGAAAGAGGTGCCTTCGGTTCTGGAAAACACGACGGTTGAGGATATGCTTCCTTTGTTACCGGAGATCCGGCAGGCCTTACCGGTCGTTAATGAGGCCAACCAATTGGCTGGCTTGGTTTCTACTTCATCGATTATAATCGAGATGACGGGGAAGGATAAAGAGGAAATAGATCAAATTGTTCAAAATGCGATAGAATTATGATAAATATAGGAAAATATATAGAGATTGCCATTAATTGGCTGACTGAGCATTTCGCTCGTTTTTTTGATGTGATAAATGATGGGGTCGGAGGATTTATCGATGCTTTTCAAGATGGGCTGACTTGGATTCCGTTTTATGTGATGATTTTGGGCTTGGCATTGTTGGCTTGGTTCAAGGCAGGAAAAGGAGTCGGCGTGTTCACGGCATTGGGTCTATTGTTAATTTACGGAATGGGTTTCTGGGTGGAAACGATGCAGACTTTGGCCTTGGTACTGTCTTCTACCATCATCGCCTTGATGATCGGAGTTCCGTTAGGAATTTGGACCGCACGCAGTGATCGGGCGGATAAGATCATCCATCCGGTCTTGGATTTGATGCAAACGATGCCGGCTTTCGTCTACTTGATACCAGCCGTTTTGTTTTTTGGTTTGGGACCGGTACCCGGCGCTTTCGCAACGGTGATTTTCGCCATGCCTCCGGTTGTACGGCTGACCGATCTGGGAATCCGTCAAGTCCCGGCCGATATTGTGGAGGCTACCCGCTCATTTGGCGCTACTTCCTCTCAGTTGCTTTATAAGGTGCAATTGCCATTGGCTTTGCCTACGATCATGACGGGAGTGAATCAAACGATCATGCTTTCACTTTCTATGGTAGTTATAGCGGCCATGATCTCGGCAGGAGGATTGGGTGAGATTGTCTTGCGAGGAATTACCCAAATGAAAATAGGTTTAGGTTTCGAAGGAGGTATAGCGGTCGTTATCTTGGCTATTATCTTGGACCGTATTACGCAGGGCTGGGCGAAAGGTAAAGTGAATAAACAAAAGAAATAAGAAACATAGAAAAGAAAGAAATAGATATATGAGACGATTTACGATTATTATTGGATGCTGTATGCTTTTAGTGACCTTACAATTTATTTTCAGTTGTGTGGATAGCAAGGATCGAAAGAAAATATCGATAGCGTACGCTAATTGGGCGGAGGGCATCGCTATGACCAACTTAGCCAAAGTGATATTAGAGGATCAAGGATATCGGGTAACATTAAAAAATGCGGATATCGCCCCGATCTTTACTTCTGTCGCTTCGGGAAAAGCGGATGTGTTCATGGATGCATGGTTACCGGTGACCCATGCGGATTATATGGAACAATACGGTGACCGGCTTGAGACACTCGGAACGGTTTATGAGCATGCGAAATTGGGCTTGGTAGTTCCGGAGTACGTTACCATTCGTTCCATCGAGGATTTGAATGCCCATAAAGATCAGTTTAAAGGTGAGATTATAGGGATCGATGCCGGTGCCGGTTTGATGAACTCGGCGGATAAGGCGGTTCAAGATTATTCTTTGGATTTTGATTTGAAATCTTCCAGTGGGGCTACGATGGTTGCTTTCTTGAAGAAATCGATTGATGCGAACGAATGGATCGTGGTTACCGGATGGACCCCTCATTGGATGTTCTCACGTTATCCGTTAAAATTCTTGGAAGACCCGAAAGAGGAATTTGGAGACTCGGAGCATATCGAGGTTATCGCTACGAAAGGATTCTCTGAGAAAGATCCATATGCAGCCTCTTTTTTCAAGAACTTTAAGTTAACCGATGAACAACTGAGCGAATTGATGTATTATATGGAAGACGGGACACGTACGGAATCGCGATCAGCCCGTGCTTGGCTTGAAAAACATCCCGAGATAATCAAATTATTCTTACCTTCGCAGGAGAATCAATTGAATGGGAGCCATGAGACAAATTAAGGGAATCATATGTATTTTAATAAGTATCGTTATGTGTTGGTCTGCTTCAGCCGCAAACAATAAACGTTATGTGAATATCGTATTTATCGGGAATAGTATCACGTTTGGCGCCGGGTTACCGAAGCCTGTCCATGATGCGCCTCCTGTAAAGGCTGCGTTGTTTTTAAGCAAGTGCCCGGAAGTGGCTTCAGTCAAGTATTCCAATAGAGGACAGAGCGGATGCACTACCGTTGATTATTTGCCGGATACGAATACGCTTTTCCCGTGGGCCGTACGTGCTGCCGATAAATTTAAGGATGAGACTTGGGCGGATTTGGTATTCTCTATTATGCTGGGGACGAACGATAGCGCGATAGAAGGCACGAACGGTTGCCCGGTAGCGCCCGAGTGGTATTATGAGAATATGAAGACAATTATCAATCGCTTATTAGCTTTATACCCGAATTGCCGTATTGTGGTACATCGTCCTTTATGGTATAGCCCGAATACGTATAATGGGGCTAAATATTTGGAAGAAGGCTTACGAAGGCTCCAAGATTATTATCCGCAAATACAACGATTAGTCGATTATTATGCGTCTCATTTTCCCGGACAAGTCTTTCTGGGAGATACGAAGGGATTTGATTACTTTAAGGAAAACCATTTGACAGATTTCCAAGCGGAGAAGGGTAACTCCGGAGTGTTCTATCTTCATCCGAATGAGAAAGGAGCGGTCCGGTTAGGCGAATTGTGGAGTGAGGCGATTCGTCAGGCTTTAGGGCTTTGACCTCTATAAAAAAGCCATGCCATCCCAAGAAGACGACATGGCTTTTTAGGTCCATTTATAGGCATGACAAGCAGGTATTCGTTTATCTTTTTCCTAATCGATGATCCATTAATACGGCATGATGTTCTCCGTATAATTTAAGTTTCTCGACAATATTTTTCGCTGTAGCCTCTTCCTCTACCTGCTCTCGGACGAAGCCCCATAGGAAATCTTGTGTCGCCTTGTCTTTCTCTTCGGAAGCGATATCGACAATCTTGTCGATTGATCCGGATACATGCACCTCATGCTCGTAGATATGCTGGAAAATCTCCAACGGCTCTCCCCATGCTGTAGGAACGGAATTAACTACTCCGATCGTCACTTGTCCGCCACGCTTGATTGAGTAATCGATCATTTTATAGGCATGTTCAAGTTCCTCTTGCGATTGTTTTAACGTCCAATGCGCAAAACCATCCAGCCCTATCTGAGTGAAATGTACCGACATGGATAAATATAGGTTGGATGACCACATCTCCATGTTGATTTGCTCGTTGAGAGCATCTGATAATTTTCTGCTTAAAATCATAATGGCTTATTCTATTTTATGTTGTTTATAAATAGAACAAGCCATTATCGGTTTTGTTGAGTTTTTACGAAGGAAAGTGTATCGAGGTTATTTGATCTCGATTACTTTCTCGGCCATTTTAGCCTCTTCCTCAGTTCTTTTCGGTATGCTGATACTCAAGACGCCGTTCTCAACCTTCGCCTCAATCTTGTCTTTCTCTACATTGTCAGGCAAAACCATGGTTTGTTGGAACTTGCTATAAGAGAATTCGCGTCTCAGATAGCGTCCGTCTTTCTTATCCTCATTCTTTTCTTCTTTTTTCTCCATAGATACGACCAAGTTGTTGTTCTCATCGATCTTGATGTTGAAATCATTCTTCGTCATACCGGGAGCGGCTACCTCAACTCGATAATCCTTATCGGATTCTATCACGTTGATGGCTGGAGCTGTAGAGTTTGCTTTTATCATCCAGTCGTTGTCAAATAAATCATTGAATACATACGGTAACCAATTTTGACTTCTTCTCATCGGTGTCATAATACAGTCCTCCAATTATTAGTTAAACATTCTATTTACTATTCTTATTTCTGAACTCGTCCTTTTTAATCTCGAATTCGCTATAGATACTTCAAATGGCATGCCAATCTGATAATGTGTGTGTTAATGCGGATAAAAGAGATTGAATAAGGTTTAACCCACGCATGGGGAACTTATGATTCGGGGGATGCGGGTGCAGGGAATAATATCTTTTAGAAACTGGAATAAAATACAATGAAACGGAAATCTGTAATATTGGCATAATATACGTTATTTTGGCACGATAGAATGACGGGTTGGATAATAACTTTTATCTTTAGACGTTTTTAATAGTAAATCGGTTCGTATATGAGAAAAAAGATAGAGCTGTTTGGACTGCGAATGAAAGCTGCGGTACAGAGCCATCCGGTAGAGGTGTCGCTTTCGGTTTTGGCCTGTGCGATGGGATGTTATGATTATGAAAGCGAGGGTAGTTTTTTCGACATGGTACTACAGTATATGCCAGTTGTTTTCTTGTTTGTTTATACCTTGAACAGGTGTTGCGCGAGGATGAGGAGACGTTTGTTGTATTATTTCTCGGCGTTGTTATGGATTCCTTTTTTAATGATGCCGGTAGAGCGATCTTTCTCTTCTACGCATCTGGTTTCGTTGATCATTGTGATACTCGTTTATTTGGGAAGTGGATGGATGAAAGATAACAAGCGCTTTGTGGAAAATACGCTTTTCTTTGTCCGGTCGCTTTTATATGCGGGCGGGCTTTCGGTGGTTATTTATCTGTTATCCGGATCGATCTATAAGTCAATCCAATATACTTTCGAGATCTGGCAAGATGAGGCAGAAAGAATAATCGCTTATACGGCCTTTGTCGTTTTTAGCATCATTTTCCCACTATTGTTCTTGATGTTTAATGAACGAAGGGAGCGATCTTGGCTTCCTTTCAAGAGCAAGCTATTTGATGTTTTGCTAAACTATGTGCTTTCTCCGGCATTGCTTATTTATGCGGTGATCTTGTATCTGTATTTTATTAAGATCGCTGTCCTGTGGTCATTGCCTAAGGGAGCGGTTGCTTCTATAGTGGTAAGTTTTACTGCCGCTGTGTTTATATTAAAAGGATGTCAGGTATTTCTTACCCGGAGGTATTACGATTGGTTTTATGATCATGCCAGCCTTGCCGTGTTTCCGGCGTTGGTGATGTTTTGGATAGGCACGCTTTATCGGATTCGTGAGTATGGGTTTACCGAACCAAGGGTTTATTTAGTTGTCGTGGGGTTGATATTGACCGGGGCTGCCGTTTTATTTTCCGTCAAACGTTGGGCATCTTATTTATACGTAGCCTGTTGGGCGATCCTTTTGCTGGCGAGCGTAACTTATATCCCGGGGATGACGGCCAAAAATATTGAACATATCTCCCAAATGTCTCGAAAAGATGATCCGATAAAGAAGTCTTGGGAGGTGGAGTATATTCATATTTCCTCGGATAAGCCGGTTGATATCCGGGGATATAATACAATGGCGAGCTTACGGAGTTATAAAATGAGCGATGCTGCTCGGTTAGTGGCGGAGAATGATACGATTGCGGTTTTCGATGAAGAGGATGTCTTGGTCTATCAAAAATCCTATGATGGTTTTTTGGACGGGCAATTGCGGAAAGTCGGGCTTTCGCAGCTGGCTCCTATCCCAGAGTCCGTCTATCCCGATCTTCTCCGGATCGATCTGGATTCATCCGCCATTATTTTGGAGGCGATAGACTTGCGGAGAGATTCCGCCAATCATATTAACTATATCATAGGATCATGTTATCTAAAACAGTAAAATTGTATGTCTAGAAGTAAGGAATTGATTTTATTGGCCCAACGTATCCGGGCCTTGTCTCAGACGGGGTTGGTTTATTCATTAAGCGAGTACGATACGGAACGTTATGAAGAGTTGAGCCGCCTAAGTGATGAAATAACGGCTCTGGCTACCGGATTGAAGCCCGATGATGTGGCGAGTGGTTACCGCCCGGCCCAAGAGTATGTAACCCCGAAAGTCGATATCCGTGCGGTTGTCTTTAACGAGAAAGACGAGATTTTGCTGGTCCGTGAGAAAATGGACGGATGTTGGTCGTTGCCCGGCGGATGGAGCGATGTGGGGTATTCCCCGAAAGAGGTAGCGGCGAAAGAGGTGAAAGAGGAGACGGGCTTGGATGTGCTTCCGGTCCGCTTGCTGGCCGTGATGGATATGAGCAAGCATCCGCATCCCGCTATACCTTATTATGTATATAAGTTTTTTATCCTTTGCGAGTTGAAGGGCGGGTCGTTTACCGAGACCTTCGATATCTTGGGGAAAGGCTTCTTTCGATTGGAGGAGTTGCCCCCGTTGTCCTTGGAGCGTGTGCTGCCGGAGCAGATCCAACGGATGTATGCCTATTATAAGCATCCGGGCGAAGATGTTTATCTGGATTAAGGATACTTTTGTACCTTCGCGACTTCATTTTAAAAACAATGTTATGAAAAGATATTGTCAGACCTTGGATCTGAAAGAGGACGAGCAGTTGATAAAAGAGTATTGCTATTGGCATTCGCCGGAACATATCTGGCCGGAGATACCGGAAGGAATCCGTGCGGTAGGGATCTTGAATATGGAGATTTACCGTTTGGGAACCCGGTTGTTCATGATCGTGGAGACGCCCGATGATTTTGATTGGGATGCGTCGTTCGCCCGTTTGGCGACGATGGATAAGCAAGCGGAATGGGAGGACTTCGTGGCGAAGTATCAGAAAGCCGTTCCGGGAAGTTCCTCGTCGGAGAAATGGCAGTTAATGGAATGTATGTTTAAATTGCCGGGCGCGAGTAAATAGACGGAAGGATGGAAAAACAAAAGAAACAGTTGCTGGTGGCCGCCCCGGGAGGGAAATCTTATTTGGTCCCGTTTATCTTGATCACGAGTTTGTTTTTGCTTTGGGGATTCGCCCACGGACTCTTGGATGTGCTGAACAAGCATTTTCAAGGAGTCTTCACGATGACCAAGGCAGAGAGCGGTTTGGTGCAATTCTCTACGTATATCGCTTATTTCTTGATGGCGTTGCCGGCGGGGGCGTTCATGAAACGTTACGGATATAGGAAAGGGATTATCATGGGTTTGCTATTGTTCGCTATCGGAGCTTTTGGGTTTATCCCGGCGGCTTTTTTGCATTCGGCTACGCCTTTCCTGATCGCCTTGTTTGTGATCGCTTGCGGGCTTTGTATCTTGGAGACGGCGGCGAATCCTTATTCTACGATATTGGGGCCGTCCGCTTCCGCTGCGCAACGGCTGAACTTATCCCAGTCTTTTAATGGATTAGGTTGGATATTGGGGCCATTGGTAGGTGGTTTGTTGATATTCGGGGCATCGGAGGGAGATTCGATGGCGTTGACTAAACCTTATATCTTGGTAGGTGGTATCGTCTTGTTCGTAGCGTTGCTTTTCTTTTTCACGAAGTTGCCGGAGATTAAGCCGGAAGAAGAGGAGGAGGTGACCGCTATTGTCGAGGAGAAACCCGCTGCCTCCCTATGGAAACGTAGGCAGTTTGTACGTTCCGTGGTCGCCCAATTCTGTTATTGCGCCGCGCAGACGGGAATCTTCGGGTTCTTTATTAATTACGTGACGGAGATGGACCCGGGTATCAGTAATTTGCGAGCGTCTCGTATTTTGGCATTCGGTGGAATGGCCTTGTTTATGATCGGGCGTTTGAGCGGTAGTTTTACGATGAAGTGGTTGGCTCCGGGCCGCTTGCTGACTTGGTATTCTTTGTTGAGTGCCGTTTGTATGGCTTTGGTGGTGGCTTCCGTAGGTACGCTTTCGCTATACGCTCTTTATTTATCCTTTTTCTTCATGTCCATCATGTTCCCTACGATTTTCGCCTTGGGGCTGGAAGGTATGGGCGTTTATACCAAGAAAGCCTCTTCTTATATCGTGATGGGAGTCGCCGGCGGCGCTTTCAGTCCGATGCTGATGGGATATATCGGCGAGGAGAATATGGCGCTGGGTTTCATCGTCCCGTTGATCGCTTTCTTGTATATCTTGTATTTCGCTATCAAATGTAATCGATAAATTTGGAATGCTGTTTTTTACTTATGGAATCCGGATAATAAACCAGTATGGCTTGTGTATGAAGGCTTGGGTTTCATGGGATAAATGTTACGCTCAAGTAATATCTGCTTATCTATATCGTTTTCATTTTAAATAAAATAAAAGAGAGTGGATATGAATAAAGGTTTGTTTTTGTGTGGGCTATTTATAGCTCTATTTCTGGCTGGTTGTGGGGATGATGAGGTTAAAATCGCTAATCAGATGACTTTATATTCAAGGCCGGATACGATTCATCTGGGGGGTGACTTAGGGATGGATTCCATATTGGTGAAGGGCTTCACGGCTTGTGAGGCGTATGACGCGAAATGGGGAACATTGCCCGGGGATGTTGCGCGAGAGTTTGATATGAATGCCTCTTATCTCTATTTCTCGTATGAGGCAAGGGTGGTTTTATTGGAAGATAGCATTTATGACATAGGTATAGGACACTTTTGGGATGAGAAAGCTGGATTCTCGGAGGATTTGAGTTCGTATGGCTTCGTTATCAGTACGTTTGGCGTGCAAAAGGATAAGAAGCAAGTGCTGGCGTGTACCTATTTAATATATGTAGAGAAGAACTCAGATGGAGAGAAGATCGATCGCTGGCTTCCTGTACGACCGGAGGAGTTGCGGTGGCGTTATCTCCGAATAGAAGACTTTGATCAATTAAAAAATATAGAATGATATGAGACATTTAATTGTTATATATCTGACTTTTATGATGGGCCTTAATGTGGCTTGCTCACGGGTGGTGGATCTCGGTAAGGATGATTTGCATTCTGAACCGACGATAGAGATCGTAAGTGGTGATACCTTGGATATTGTAGGGTTCACTCTTGCGCATGAGCTGGCTACTAGTGAAGGACGTTTGCCTTATAACGTAGGGGATGAGTTTGGTTATACGGGTTCTTACACCTATAAGTCCTATGTGGTAAGGACGGAATATACGTATCAGG
This sequence comes from Parabacteroides sp. AM17-47, assembly GCF_003434625.1. Lineage (NCBI taxonomy): Bacteria > Pseudomonadati > Bacteroidota > Bacteroidia > Bacteroidales > Tannerellaceae > Parabacteroides > Parabacteroides sp. AM17-47. The sequence goes on along the minus strand of NZ_QTLI01000015.1, from coordinate 13,891 downwards.
ATGATGGAAATAGTATTTGGGTTTGGGAGGATACATTGAGCTCAATAATAGGTTTTTATCCTTATCTTAGGTCTGAGGTATATGATCTTGCGGATATTCAGTTCCATGTCCGGTCGTGCGCTCAAAGTGGATCGGTCTCTGTCGGAGAAAGGACGGATATTTATGATACGGCTCTACTCCATATCATTCGTTCTGTAAATGGAGAGGATATGGATGTATGGATTCCTTGTAAACCATCGGAATTGAGGTATCGATGTGTTGTCTATCATTTAGAAGAGTGAACGGAATGTTTTTAGCCAAGCTCCGGCAGTAGATAATACCCGGAGCTTGACAATATCATTATCACAGCAACATCTGCATCAACTTATCCAACTTCGGAGCCATGATGATCTCCGTACGGCGGTTCTTGCTACGTCCATCGGCGGTCTCGTTATCAGCGACCGGCATAAACTCCCCACGACCACAAGGTTGTATCTGTAGCGGATTCACCCCGTAATCTTTGGTAAGGATACGCACTACGGAGGTCGCACGGATCACGCTTAGATCCCAATTATCCTTGAATTGGGCGGTATTGATCGGCTTGCTGTCCGTATGGCCCTCTATATAAACGTCTATATCGTTTTGCTTATTCAACACCTCGGCCAACTTAGCCAACGCTTCCTTGCCTCGTTTATCGACCTTTGCGCTACCCGATTGGAACAGAAGCTTATCCGACATGGCTACATATACTTTACCATTCTTCTCGGTTACGGTCAGCTCATCACTGTTGAAACCCAGCAAAGCGTCTTTCACGCTACTCAACAAATTCTGTACCTTTGCGTTCTGTGCGTTCATCATATCCTGTAGCTCGTTGATGGTACGCTCACGCTCGTCCAGCTCACTCATCTTTTGCTGTAACAAGGCATTCAGCTTGTCCTGCTCACCCATATTGGTATTCAACATGGTCTGGTAATTACGGATATCACGCCCCATTGTGGTCGTATCCCTTATCAAGGCGGCGATCCGGTTGTTGAGCGCGTCGTTATCGTCCTTGCATTTAATCAATTCCTCCTTCAAGGCGTCGCCACGTCCGATCGCCTCCAACCGGCCGTTCTCGGCAAGGAGGTATTTCTTTTTACTCACGCACGAAGAACATAAAAGGAGTGCGGAGACCGAGATAAATAACAATCTTTTCATTTTACGCATAAAATTTCGTGCAATGTAATATTTATTACAATTTCCTACACGCAAGTTTAGGATATTTGTGTCTCATAAACCAATATTAAAGAATCAGCGGTATGAAAATAAGAGAAATAATACAAACGCTGTTCCCGACAAGAACTTGGAAACTAGCCGCTATCATAGCCGGAGGTGTCCTTTGCGGGCTAGGGTCTTATACCTTATATGCTTCCCGGGCGTGGACTTATTTGTCCGACGACCCGGCTACTTGCGTGAATTGCCACATTATGGGCCCTTATTATGCTACATGGAATCATAGCTCGCACAGCCGTAACGCCACTTGCAACGACTGCCATGTGCCGCACGAGAACGCCGTGAAGAAGTGGTTCTTCAAGGGTATGGACGGAATGCGCCACGCCTCGGTATTCATGATGCGAGGGGAACCGCAAGTGATACAGGCGATCGACGAGAGCGCGGAGGTAATCATGAATAACTGTATCCGTTGCCATACGCAGTTGAATACGGAATTCGTGGATACTGGAAGGATCGATCATGAGATGGCAATGGCGGGAGAAGGGAAAGCTTGCTGGGATTGCCATCGCGAGGTGCCGCACGGAGGTACGAACAGCCTGTCTTCTACACCGAATGCGTTGGTGCCTTATCCGAAGTCCGTATCGCCGGACTGGTTAAAAGATATGCTAAGTAAATAATAATAAATCAGTATAGTTATGGAAAAGAAATTAAAATCATGGCAAGGTTGGTTGCTGTTTGGAGGAACCATGGTCGTTGTTTTTGTTTTGGGTATGATCGCTGCTTCCGTGAACGAGAGACATGCGGAGGTCACTAGCGTAATGAATAATAAGAAGACGGAGATCACAGGAATCGAGGCTCGCAATGATAAGTTCGAATCGAATTATCCACGTGAGTACCAGACTTGGGAGGCTACGGCGGATACGAGTTTCAAGAGTTTATACAATGGAAATCAGGCGGTCGATGTTCTGGAGGCTCGTCCGGAAATGGTGATCCTTTGGGCTGGTTACGCTTTCTCTAAGGATTATTCTACCCCGAGAGGGCATATGCATGCGATCGAGGATATGCGTAACACGTTGCGTGTAGGCGCTCCGATGACAGAGAACGAGGGGCCGCAACCGGCTACTTGCTGGACTTGCAAAAGCCCGGATGTTCCCCGTATGATGCAAGCGATGGGCGTGGATAATTTCTATAAGGGCAAATGGGCTTCTCTGGGTAAAGAGATCGTGAATCCGATCGGTTGCGCCGATTGCCATGAGCCGGAGAATATGAACCTGCATATCAGTCGCCCGGCTTTGATCGAGGCTTTCCAGCGTCAAGGCAAGGACATCACGAAAGCGACTCAACAAGAGATGCGTTCCTTGGTTTGCGCGCAATGCCACGTGGAATATTATTTCAAGGGCGATGGTAAATACTTGACTTTCCCTTGGGATAAAGGTTCTACGGTTGAGGATATGGAGGCTTATTACGATGAGGCCGGTTTCGCCGATTATACGCATAAGCTAAGCCGTGCTCCGATTTTAAAGGCACAGCATCCGGATTATGAGATCTCCCAGATGGGTATCCATGCGCAGCGGGGTGTATCTTGCGCCGATTGCCATATGCCGTATAAGAGCGAGGGGGGCGTGAAATATAGTGACCACCATATCCAAAGCCCGTTGGCTATGATCGACCGTACGTGTCAGGTTTGCCACCGTGAGAGCGAGGAGACTTTACGCAATAATGTGTACGAGCGTCAGAATAAGGCGAACGAGATGCGTAACCGTTTGGAGACCGAGTTGGCGAAAGCGCATGTAGAGGCGAAGTTCGCGTGGGATAAGGGAGCTACCGAGGATCAGATGAAAGATGTATTGAAATTGATCCGTCAGGCACAATGGCGTTGGGATTTCGGCGTGGCTTCTCATGGTGGCGCGTTCCACGCTCCGCAAGAGATTCAAAGGATATTAGGCAATGGATTGGATAAGGCGATGCAGGCTCGTCTGGCTACCGCGAAAGTGTTAGCGAAATTAGGTTATACGGATGATGTTCCGATGCCGGACTTCTCTACGAAAGAAAAGGCTCAGCAATATATCGGTTTGGATATGGCCGCTGAACGTACCGCCAAGGAAAAATTCCTAAATACAATCGTTCCTCAATGGGTGAAAGAGGCGCAAGAGAATAATCGTTTAGCGAAGAACATTTGATTATGTGGAAACAACCTTGGGGATATGCTGAAGGCTGGGCCATCTGTGCCGGTTTACTGATTACGGGATTTGGCTTGCAACTGATCACCGGCCCGGTTCAGGCAGGGTTGTTCCAATATCCGGTGAATGTGGCCGGAGGATTGATTTTTCTGTTGGTTCTATGTATAGGGTTTGTTGTTGGCCGGAAAATCACGGTTGTCCAGTGGTTTTCCGGGTTAACGGCGAGCATTACCTCTTTGTCGGCTCTTTTGTCAGTTGTGTTGGTTATGGGATTTGTGGGTCCGGGTATCGAGCGGATTACGATGTCGTGGCCTTTTGTCCTGCTGTTTCTCTATTTCTTGTTTGTCTTGGGCTTTGTCACATTGAAGCGTATCGTATCGTTCCGCTGGAGGGATGTTCCGTTTATGCTGAACCATGTCGGTTTATTTATCACGCTGCTGGCGGCGATCTTGGGAAACGGGGATTTACGCCGTTTACGGATGACGGTTCCGCTGGAGAATCCTGAGTGGAGGGCTTCGGACGAGAAGAACGAGATGATAGAACTACCGCTTGCCATCGAGCTTCGTTCGTTTACGATTGATGAATATCCTCCTAAGTTAATGCTAATCGACAATACGACCGGAAAAGCGCTTCCTGAAAAGCAACCCGAGAACATATTGGTGGAGGAAATTCCCTTAGCCGGAAACCTGCAAGGCTGGAAGGTTGAGGTTACCCGTTCACTACCGATGGCGGCTTGCGTGATGGGGCAGGATACGATAAACTTCGTGGAATTTCACTCCGAGGGGGCGACCACCGCTTTATACGTAAAAGCACGTAACGAACTTACCGGACGGCAGAAGGAAGGCTGGGTGAGTTGTGGCAGCTATATCTTTCCATACATATCGCTCCAACTGGATGATGCGGTCAGTATGGTGATGCCGGAACGGGAACCGAGACGCTTTGCCTCGGACGTAATGGTCTATACGAAAAATAAACAGACCAAGGAGGCGTGTATCGAGGTGAATAAGCCACTCTCTATTGCCGGATGGAAAATCTACCAATTGAGTTACGACGAGACGAAAGGTAAATGGAGCCGGATGAGTGTATTTGAGTTGGTGAGAGATCCATGGTTGCCGATCGTTTATACAGGGATCTTAATGATGATAGCCGGGGCGATCGGATTATTCCTATCCGCTCCTGTAAAAAAAGAATAGTATGGATTGGAGTTACTTTATTTATTTCGCCGCTCCGGCGTTATTTTGCTGGATAGGTGGGGCATGGTTGGCTTATCGTCCTTCTTTTTCCAAGGGGGCTGTCGCTTGGACCGTGTTTGGCTTGGCTATATTCTCCGCTTTTATCATAGGGATGTGGATCTCGTTGGAGAGGCCGCCCTTGCGCACGATGGGCGAGACTCGTCTATGGTATTCTTTCTTCTTGCCGGTGGCGGGCGTGATCACTTATGTCCGTTGGCGGTATAAATGGATACTTTCCTTTAGTACATTGTTGGCCTTTGTCTTTATCTGTGTCAATCTGTTTAAGCCGGAGATACATAACAAGACCTTGATGCCCGCTTTGCAAAGTCCGTGGTTCGCTCCGCACGTGATTGTCTATATGTTCTCTTATGCCATGCTGGGCGCCGCAGCCCTTATCGCCATTTACCTGCTGATCCGTGCGAGGAAGAAGGGGATTGACGAGGGGATGATGAGTTTATGCGATAACTTGGTATATGTCGGTATGGCCTTTCTCACGATTGGGATGCTGTTCGGCGCTTTATGGGCCAAGGAGGCGTGGGGGCATTATTGGAATTGGGACCCGAAGGAGACATGGGCGGCTGCCACTTGGTTGGGGTACTTGATTTATATCCATTATCGCCTTCGTCATCACTTGCGTTATTCGGCGGCGTTGGGGCTTTTGGTTTTCTCTTTTCTTTTGCTACAGGTGTGTTGGATTGGCGTGAATTATCTACCCTCCGCACGAGGATATAGTGTACATACTTATAATATGGAATAATTAAAATCAGAGGTATATGAAAAGACTAGTTGTTTTAGTAGCGGGCTTGCTTTCCGTGGCCCTTTTCGCGCAAGCGGAAGAAACACAAAATACGAAAGAGAACACGTTCTCGATGAAAGTACAGATACGTCCGAGAGCCGAGTACCGGAACGGGGTCTTATTCCCCCGGCCTAAAGATGCCGAGTCCACCGGGTTTATCAATAACCGTGCCCGCCTTTCTTTGGGGTATGAGCGGGATCGTTTGTCTATCGGCTTGTCCGCGCAACATGTTGGCGTATGGGGGCAGGATCCTCAGATCGATAAGAATGGCCGTTTTATCTTGAATGAGGCGTGGGCGAAGCTGGATTTCGGATCGGGTTTCTTCGCTAAGCTAGGTCGACAATCCTTGGTATACGATGACGAGCGTATCATGGGTGCGTTGGATTGGAACGTGGCCGGTCGTTATCATGATGCTTTGAAGCTAGGCTACGAGAACACGAATAACCAAATGCATTTAATTCTCGCGTTCAACCAGAATGATGAGAAAACGATCGGAGGAACGTATTACGCTCCGGGTGCGCAACCCTATAAAACGATGCAAACCCTTTGGTATAAGCATCTCTTCGACAAGAGTTTTAACGCATCCTTCTTGTTTATGAACTTAGGGATGGAAGGCGGTGATGCCGAGAAACAAAACTCGGATACAAAATACCTGCAAACCTTAGGAACGAACCTGATCTATACGCCTAGTAACTGGACGATAGGTGGTACTATCTATTATCAATTCGGCAAGACGAAAAGCGGACGGGATGTTTCCGCTTTCTTATGGGCGGTAAACGCCGCTTATCAAATCGATCCGCAATGGAAGATCGGTGTAGGTAGTGATTATCTGAGTGGCTCGGATGGGGCCGACGGGAAATATAAGGCGTTTGATCCTCTGTACGGAACCCATCATAAGTTTTATGGTGCCATGGATTATTTCTACGCCTCCTCTTTTGTCAACGGATTGAATCCGGGTTTATGGGATAATCAGATAAATGTAGCTTATAAACCTTCTTCCAAGGTAAACCTGTCTTTAGCCTATCATTATTTCTCCATCACGGGCGACGTATACGAAGGTAATGATAAATTGAGTAAAGGTTTAGGTTCGGAATTGGATTTCCAAGTGGATTGGGTAATTATGAAAGACGTGAAATTATCCGCGGGATATTCTACGATGTTGGGTACGAATACCATGAAGGCCGTGAAGGGTGGAAATCCGTCTCATTGGCAAGATTGGGGTTGGTTATCAATAAATATTAATCCAACTATATTCACGACGAAATGGTAACAGTTCTCAAGGAAAAGGGTATATTTGCAGGAGTAAACCTTTTTTCAAAACAAGATACGATGGATATAACCGATATGTTTAAAATCCCGCTTTTTAAGAATTTTACGCTTAAGATGCGGGAAGAGTTTTTGGATAAACTTGAATATACAGTAGAGGAGCATCCAAAAGGAAAAACCATAATTCATCAAGGGACGACTTGTAACGCCCTTCATGTTTTATTGGAGGGAAAATTGAACGTGGATGTTTTGGACGTATCAGGTAACATCGTGCGCGTGGAGACGATACAGGCTCCACGCACGTTCGCTACGCCTCATATCTTTTCCGAGAAAAACCAATTCCCCGCTACTTTTACCGTCGATGAGGATGTGGTATTGCTTAAGGGTTCCAAGGAGTCTGTATTTACCTTAATGCATTCTATGCCGTTATTCCTGCATAATTTCCTTTGTGTCAGTACAAGCTGTAATAAATGTACGATGACTCGTTTGAAGGTGCTTTCGTTTCGTGGCATCCGGAACCGCTTTATTTATTACTTATTCGAACATCAGCAAAAGGATTCGAATGTCGTGGAACTAGAACATACCCAAGAGCAGTTAGCGGAGTATTTTGGTGTTACCCGCCCGGCTTTATCGAAGGAAATCGGGAGATTGGTGGATGAGGGATTTATCAGCATTACAAGGAGAAAGGTGACGATTTTAAATAAGACGGCGTTAACATGTATGCTTTAATGCTTTTGGGAAAAAGGTAAAAAGCGTACATTTGTGCCCAAATAAATAACTCCGGTGTATGGGCAAAGTTTTAATTATCGACGACGAGAAGCAGATTTTAGGTTTACTTTCACGCATTATCGGTTTGGAGGGATACGAGGTCTTACAGGCTGCTACTTGTAAGGCGGGGCTGAGGCAGATGGAGCAACATTCGCCAGAGGTGGTATTGTGCGATGTGTTCTTGCCGGATGGTAATGGTGTGGATTTGGTGTCGGACTTAAAGAAACTTCGCCCTCTATCCGAGATCATCCTACTTACCGCGCATGGTAATATTCCGGATGGCGTACAGGCAATCAAGAATGGAGCCTTCGATTATATCACGAAAGGGGATGATAATAATAAGATCATTCCTCTGGTAGCCAAAGCGATGGAGAAAGCTTCTGCCGCTTATCAACAGCAAAAGAAGGAAGCTACGTTCGTCGGGAGGCAATATTCGTTTGATACGATTGTCGGTAAATCACCCGCTATCCAAGCGGCGATAGCGTTGGCTCAGAAAGTCTCGGCTACGGAGGTTCCGGTTCTGTTGACTGGTGAGACCGGTACGGGAAAAGAGGTCTTTGCTCAATCCATCCATCAACATAGTTCCCGGAAAGGGAAGTCTTTTGTCGCTATCAATTGTTCCTCTTTTAGTCGGGATTTATTGGAAAGCGAGATGTTCGGTCATAAAGCGGGGGCTTTTACCGGTGCTTTGAAAGAGACAAAAGGCTTGTTTGAGGAAGCTTCCGGAGGTACGATCTTCTTGGATGAGATCGGGGAAATGGCTTTCGACTTGCAAGCGAAATTGCTCCGTATCCTTGAGACCGGGGAGTTTATCAAGATCGGCGATACGAAACCTACGAAAGTGGATGTACGCATTATTGCCGCTACCAATCGTGACTTAGAGAAAGAGATCGAGCTAGGACATTTCCGGGAAGATCTATTTTATCGGCTTTCCGTTTTCCAGATCCATCTTCCTGCGCTTCGTGAACGGGTCGAGGATATCCCTCTCCATATAAAAGCCTTTGTTTCCGCTTTTTCCTCCAAGATGGGAAAGAATATCCGAACAATTTCGCCCGAATATATAGATGCCCTGAAAAAACGAGCTTGGAAAGGTAACGTACGTGAGTTGCGTAATGCAATTGAGCGTAGTCTGATTATTGCCGATGGAGATACCTTAACCTTGGATGCCCTCCCTTTGAATATGCAAACCTCCTCTGCGGCGAGTACGGAATCTTATAGCGGTTTTGACCTGAGTGGCGTAGAGAAAATGCATATCCAAAAAGTGCTCAAATACACAAAAGGCAATAAAACCGAAACTTCCCGCCTTCTAGGTATAGGCCTCACTACTCTTTATCGGAAGATTGAGGAGTATGGGCTTTAGTCTCATATTCTGCATTTATGTATACCCGAAAGCATCTTGAAGATATGCAAGGAGAAACGGACATTGCTAAATAGTTTATCTTTGCTGAACGTAAACTTAATAATAATCGCTTAAAATACATCACCTATGAGTCTGAAGATTAAAACAAAACTAAGATACGGAATCGGGCTGCTGTTTGCCATGATCGTTTTGCTGGGAGGTATATCGGTAAAGAACATCTCCGATATGTCTGCCGACACAAGGAACATATTGGCCGATAATTATAATTCTTTGCTCTATTCACGCCGGATGCTGGATGCGCTGGAACGAATCGATAGCGATCCTTCGGCTCAAGCAGATTTCGAGAAAAACCTAGGGCTACAGAAAAAGAATATCACGGAGGTCGATGAGAACGTGGCCACCTCACATCTAGTCGCTCAATACGAGCAATTGGCGAAAGAGCGTAATGAGGAGAATATCCGTCGTGTACGTCTCGCCTTAAATCAAGTCATGAGTTTGAATATGGCTTCTATCTACAGGAAAAGCCAAGTGGCGGAGTCTACGTCTCAAAAGGCTTTATTTTGGATTTGGGGGATTGGCCTCTCTTGTATGGTGGTCGCTTTCGCTTTTTTAATACGTTTCCCCCGTTCGATAAATACCCCTATCCGTATGTTGATGGACGGTATCATGGAGATCGCTAACCATAATTACGAGAAACGCTTGGATCTCGCTAAATATGATGAATTCGAGGGGGTCGCGAAATCCTTTAACCGGATGGCGGAACGGCTTACGGAATACCGGAAAAGTACGTTGGCGGATATTATCCAAGGAAAGAAATATATAGAGGCTATCGTGAATAGTATCACGGAGCCAATCATAGGCTTGGATCGGGATCGTAAGATTCTTTTCGCCAATAACGAGGCTTTGACGATCTTGAATCTCAAGCGGGAAAACGTGATCGGAAAGTCTGCCTCGGAATTATCCTTACGGAACGATTTGCTTCGCAGGTTAGTTCGGGAACTGATCCAGCCGAGCGAGAAAAAAGAGCCGCTTAAAATTTACGCGGATAATAAGGAAAGTTATTTTCAAGTGCAATATATACCGATCCGTGTGTTGGAGAATGGCGAGGCGGAGGTGTATGTGGGCGACGTGATCTTATTGAAGAACATCACGGAGTTTAAGGAGTTGGATTCCGCTAAGACCACTTTTATCTCGACGATCTCCCATGAATTGAAAACTCCGATATCGGCGATCATGATGAGCCTGAAATTGTTGGAGGATGCCCGTGTGGGAGCCATGAACGACGAGCAAAAAGCACTGGCGGAAAGTATCAAGGAAAGTAGTAATCGATTACTGGAAATTACCAGTGAGCTATTGAAAATGACGCAGGTGGAGACCGGCAAGCTACAATTGAATCCGAAAATAACCAAACCGATCGAATTGATCGAGTATGCGATAAAGGCGAACCAAGTGCAAGCTGATCGCTTCAATTGCCATATAGAGGTGGAATACCCGGAGAAGATTTCCAAGCTTTTCGTGGATAGCGAGAAAATCGCATGGGTCTTGACGAATCTATTGTCGAACGCAATTCATTATACCCCGGAGAATGGCCGTATCATAATCGGTGCCCGCCAGCAAGATCATAGCGTGGAGATCTATGTGCAAGATTTCGGTAAGGGTATTGATCCCCGATATCATCAAAGTATATTCGATCGCTATTTCCGTGTGCCGGGAACGAAGGTACAAGGGAGTGGTCTAGGGCTGGCTATCAGTAAAGACTTCGTGGAAGCTCATGGAGGAACACTTTCTGTTGATAGCGCAGTTGGAAAAGGAAGTACTTTTGTTATAAAATTCAATGTATAAGAGGGTAAAAAAAGAGGGTGTTAATTACCCTCTTTTATAATATCGCTTCCTCCGGAAGTGGATGTATCCGATCTTGCCGAACCTTTGTAATGTACATCACTACCTCCGCTTGCCGAAGCCTTGATATAATCGGTTACGTGCGTATAAATATCGGAGCCACCACTGGCGGAACATTCCAACTGGTTTAAGATAAGATCATAAGCCTTGATATCCGAGCCACCTGAGGCGGAATATTCGCCGTTCTCCGCTTTTCCCGTAAGCTTGAGATCGCTACCTCCGCTGGCACGGCCTCGTATTATTCGGGTAGTAAGATCGTTGATGATGATATCGCTACCGCTGGTCGCCTCAATTATGCAATTGGATACGTTGATTGGCTGCTCCATTTTCACGTCGCTACCCCTTGTCGCTATAATTTCCAGATCATCTCCGGATAAAGCGCTTCTCAGGACAAAATCCATACAACCGGACATTTGGATTTTTTCCAGCTTCTTGGAAGTGCCCTCTATTTTAAATCGGGTAGGGCTTAATTGTGTACCATTCTCTGTGGAGATTGAAAGTTCTTCGTTTTTTACTTGAACGTTTATATAAGGATATAAGTTCTCGTCGATCGTGATTCGTAAGGACGCTGATTCTCCTTGCGTATACCCGAAAACGTACGACGGATTTCCCCCACGGCTGAATAGGCTGAACCAACTGTCGCTATACCCCATAGCGGTTGAGCCGACTTTTATCGCAGAATAGTCTCTGACGGAGATTTCTTTCGTGATAATATCCCCATTTCCTTTTACTTTCTTCGCCTCGATAGGCATTGCGCAAAAAGCGATCAACGCAAATAAGGCCATCATTCTTGTTCTCATATGAAGTGTAATTAATTTATACTCTTTTCTTATAAGACGAATGGATTTGAAAAAACGTTACATCTAAAATGAAAAAAAAGAAGCTATCATTGACTTTTTTTGTGATAGCTTCTTTTTCTTACCCTAATAACAGGGAGGTAGATTAATTACTTTTAGGTTTTTCAACCATATGTTCTACTCTGTCTTTGACGTATTCGACTTGATTTTTACCCGTGTCTACCACGTCCTTTACTTTTTTCTTCGCCTTATCTGTAAGACCGTGGAGTTCGTTCTCCAGACATTCGAACTGTCCTTGATCTTCCATCCTGCGAAGTACGTAACCAACAACTACACCTACGGCTAAACCGAATAATACATTTTTCATAACTACTACTTTTTATGAGTTAAAACATTATTTTTTGTAATTATGAAACAGCAAGTCAACCGATAAGGTTGGTGTTTATTTGTTATTTTTCAGTAAATCCCTAATCTCGGTAAGTAATTGGATATCCGCAGGGGGAGCGGCCGGAGCTTTCGGGGCCTCTTCCTTCTTCTTGCTTAAAGCGTTAACGCCTTTGACAAGTAAAAAGACGGCGAAAGCTATGATTATGAAATCCAGTGTCACTTGTATGAAATTTCCGTAGTTAATGGAGACCGCCGGAGAGATCACCTTGTCTCCCTCCATTACGGCGTGCTTCAAGGTGATTTTTAAATCCGTGAAATTGACGCCACCTACAAGTAAACCTACCGCCGGCATGATCAGATCCGCTACGATAGAAGATACGATCTTTCCAAAGGCACCACCGATAATGATACCTACCGCCATGTCCACTACGTTACCTCGCATGGCGAACTGCTTAAACTCTTGTAATATTTTTTTCATAAAACAACGCTTTTTATATTATAACAACAAAATTAGCCATAAGTTGAATATTTTCAATGCTTATAGCGAAATTTGAAGAAATTATTTTTGATTTTCATGTTTTTGTTTGACCCATTTGAGCATTGATGTGTTATATCCTCTTTCTTTGGCCTTAGTCAATAAAAAGAGAATAGCCTCTTCTGGGAGTGTAGGCGTACGACTAAGTAGCCATAAATAGTCTGAGGTATTACTGCCTACGAGAGCGTATGAGTAATTATCCTCGTCAATTTCCATAATGTTGTACTCGGCGTAGAACCGCATAAAGAAACACACTTTTAATTTACTAGGACACGTAGGATCTGTTATTTTGGCTATACCTTTCGCTCGTTTGAAGGAACCGGAAAAATTACCCCAATATCCGCTGTTAACAACTTCTATATCTCCATTCGGGAGAAATGAGTATTCCACGGTAGCCCCTACGAGATTATGCTCAAAGCGATGATCAAAGCGTGCTATTTCAAACCATTTCCCCATATAGCGGTGTAAATCCAAAGTCTGGACGGTTTCTTTGTTTATAATGTGTTGAGTGCAAGATAAATTACACTGCATTATAAGACAGATGAGGCCTATTAGTTTAAATCGCATAGGTTTTTATTTTTATCTCATAATAAACATAGAGAGCCTCTAAAAAATTTGAAAACGTTCATATTTTAGGATTTTTATTTTTTCGACAATCTGTGCTTTAACTTTTAATTTGAAATTTCTATCCTGTCTGAAGTGAGAAATTCGTAGTTGTGGCATTTCCGGACGATAGATTTAGATCCACGTTTTTATATGTTTTTTTGTATTGAAAATTTCATAGTTATGATTTTTCCAAATCATAACTATGAAATAAAAAGTCATAACTATGAAATAAATGACTCTTTACAGTGAAAAAAATATATGAAGATGTTTTAATTGTAAATGCTTGTTTGAGAGTTAGTAATCGTCAAGATGTCTAACTTTGCGTGTTTGTTTTCAGTTGGAATTTAAAATAGAGAGATATGGATGAGAAAGATTTGGTGGAAGGGATGCGAGAGTATATAAGTCTGTTACAAAAGGAAGGACGGTATTCCTCGGCGAAAAGTTATCAGGATGCGATGAACTCTTTTATACGGTATAGCGGGACGGATCGTATCCCATATACATATATAAATAAGGATACTCTTCGCCGGTACGAGGCTTATTTGTTGGAGAAAGGCTGCATGCGTAATACGGTCTCCACGTATATCCGCCGTTTGCGTTGTATCTATAACAAGGCGGTGGAGAATGGCGAGGCGGCGTTTATCCCCTCTTTATTCAAGGGGGTTTTTACGGGTGTGGAAAGCCAACGTAAGAAATCCTTGCCTCTGGGGGATTTGAATCGTCTGATGACTGTTCCGGTAAAAGGAGAGAAGTTGAGGAAGACACAGTTGGCGCTTTGCTTGATGTTTCAATACGGGGGAATGTCGTTCGTTGATTTCGCCCATTTGAATAGAGGTAATATCAAGAACGGCATATTGGATTACAATCGCCAGAA